>JALFXV010000058.1 GCA_022786545.1 Selenomonadaceae bacterium | reverse complement strand
GGCTCATGCCCACGCTGCCGATGGACAGCATCCAGGACAGGACATAAATGCTGCGGGGAATCCTTGTGCCGGTGAAAATATCCAGCACGAAGACAATGGCCACGGACAGGGACACCGCCCCCACAATCGCCACCAAATCCCGCACCCTGGCATAGTGCCAGATGCGATGGTACATGCCGTAGGCATAGAACACTACCAGGCTGACCGTCACGAACCAGGGCAGCCACCCCAGGAGCATCGCCAGCTCCTTGTCCGGCAATACACCCTCAAAGCGTATCAGCAGGGCCAGTACCGGCATCAGGGCCAGCACCGCCCCGTCCAGCAAAAGAAATTTCAGTTTATCTTTCAGCGTATAAATTAAAGGCACAATTTCCACCCTGTTTTCCAAAATTTAATTTAATCATTATCTGCTAAAGCTACTAAAGCTACTAACTATGCTAAAAGCTTGAGTAAAATCATTTAAACAGATAATCCGTCAGTATTCCCTTTTGTACAATACAAGACTATAGCCAAGGGAAACCATACAGCCAATGACCATGCCTATAGCCGTTATCAGCTTCTTCCTAGGCCCGGACGGCTTATCCTCATCCGGCAGGTTAGCAGGGTCAACTACCTGTATATCCATAGACTCCATCGTCTGCTGGATTTTGGCCTGCTCAATCTGCTTGGTGAGATTGTTGTAAATCTCCTGTTTCAGGCCCGCTTCCCGTGCCAGCTTCTTATACTCAAGGATATCATCTGCCATCCCAGCCATATCTTCATCAGCCTTGGCCTGCAAAGCTTTTACCTTGGCCTCAGAGGCATTGGCCACTGCTAATTCCGTAGCTGCCTGATAACGTGCCATCTGCAAAGCCGCCTGATTTTCATTGACAGTGATGGCCTGAGAACTTACTACCTTCTGCACTTCACTGGACAGCTGATTGTTCAGTTCCTCCAGTTCAGCTACGGCACGGACTACATTGGGATGCTTTTCCTGATAGAGCATGCGCATCTTCACCAGTTCTGTTTCCTTGTCAATGATGGCGTTATGCAGCCTCTGCACGCTAGGTGCATCAGCCATGTTGTACTTCATTGCATCGCCGTTCTGCTCCCCCAGCTGACTGGCCACGCTGCTGAGCCTTGCCTGCTGTGCCATCTTAGTCACAGCCAGCTCCCCCAGCGTTTTGTCGTAAGCTGCGGACTTGGACAGCTGTGCCGAGGTCTGTGCCTCCGGGCCATACAGCTTGTGCTCCTTGCTGTATTCCTCAAGAGCTAATGCACTTTCATCAGCTTCTTTCTTGGCCGTAGCTATTCGCTCATCAAGGAAAGATACCACCAATGACTTATTTTCCTTGTTCAGGTTGGTCATCAAACCAAGGAAGTTGCCTACCACATTATCTGCTATGTACTTGGCTTCCTCTGGGGTACGCCCCTTGGCCTCAACACTAATCAGCTGAGTGCCCTTGGTATTGGCTATGTCCAAATGCTTCTTGGCAAACTTCTCTGCATCCAGCCTGTCTTCCGGCTCGATATCATCAAAGACCTGCTCAATAATCGGCTCCAATACCACCCGTGTCTTCATCAGTTCCATATAGGTGGCTGCCTTGCCGCTGGTCATACCGCCACCTGTAATGGCAGCCATCGCCGCTGCTGCACCGCCCATGCCCATGTCACCGCTGGCTGCCTGCACAGTCACCTGAGAAGTATATTCCTTGGGCAACAGCAGGGAAATAATCAGTGCCACTGCCGTAAAACCTGCCACAATTCCCCCAAACAGCTTTTTTCTGTCCACGATGATTGCAAACAGCCTCTGCAAATCTATTGTCTCATCCTGTTCTATACGTTCCATCTCTCGCTCCTGTATCTCTTATAAAATCTCCATCAGCCTAGAATCATGTAACTACATAAGCCTCTGGTACTAATCCTTGGTCAAAGCCCGATATGTGCCATAGATATTGATATACGGCGCAATATCCTGGCTGAAGATAACCTTGCCGGAGTCTGGTACATAGATAATATCCCCATCTTCCAGTTCAATGTTCTGGCTCAGGTCATGCTTCTTCACAAAGGCATCCATATTGACTTCCCGGTAATACAGCACCCCATCAATCTGCCGTATCAGCTGGATGTGCTTGGAACGCCCTTTGTTATCCACGCCTCCGGCACTGGCCACTGCGGCATAGACATTCATGCTGTCTACCCCCATGTTCTTCACCCCTGGCGAATGGACATTACCCATCACGTATATCTTGCGTGGGCCATAGCTTTTCATGTACACATTCAGTTCCGGCAGCTTGAAATACTCGCTGAGCCTTGTATGTATCAAGTCCCTGGCCTCGTCCAAGGTGAGCCCCACCAGCTTGATATTGCCCGTATATGGCAGCCTGGCCATGCCGTCCACGCCTACAGTAACATCATTGATGCCGATGCCGTTAGGAAAGCCGATGGCCATGATGTTGATGGTGTCATACTTCATCAGCCTGTATTCCTCCAGCATCCTCTCAGGGCGCATCCTGGCCACCTTGAAAATGCTATCATCTACCGATTCCACAGCATTCTCAACCTTGGCCTCGGCCCTTGGCACAGCATCCGCCAGCACTCCACAGCCAAAATTTATTCCCAGCAGGATTCCTGCGGTCAAAACAGCGATTTTCTTCATAATCCATTCCTCTCCGGCATATTTGCAGTGCACCCCATGCAACTGGTACACATTTGCATAATATGTATTTACTAATACAACTAAAATAGCTCTTGCAAATAGCAAAACTTAAAACAATTTGTACTGCCCATTATAATAGCATACTTGCCCCCCCCCGCAAGACATCGAGCGAAAAAATTCAAAATTTTTCCTGCCCTCTAGTCTTGCGGCGGACAGACAGCCTACTCGCAAGGGTTCCTGCACAGTAAATTTCCATTTTTGGCCACAAAAATACCCCCTTCTAAACAGGCAAGATATTAAAATATCTTGCCTGCTTGAAAGAGGGTATCTGCACTACTATGCAATTACTATGCAACTATTATGAAGTTTTGCTAAAATTTATCTAATTCTCATCTCATGTGTACACGTTAGAAGCTAAACTCTATGCCGCTGATGGCATGGCTGCGGCTGAACAGCAGCTTGCTGTACTCCCTCGGCAGCACGCCGCCGTCAAATTCCTGCACAGTGCCATCCGCCATGCTGACAATCAGCTTCTTTGCGCCCCGGCGGTAGCTGACAGGCACGCCGCACCAGGTAAAGCCCAGGCCGTCAGCCCCCATTTCAGCCTCCGCCAGAAGCTGCGGCATGAATACGGCACACCCTTCCTGGATGCTGATGCCCAGCTCGCCCCAGCGTGTGAGGATTTCCTCCTTGACCTGGCCGGTCATGCCCGGCTGGCAGGCCCCCTTGTGATGAGGGGTATGGGAGTACGCATCAAATGGGAATGCCCCGTATACCTCAGGGGACTTGGCGGAACCGCCCATGCCTGCCTTGATGTCCTGATACAGGGATTTCAGCTTGTCCCCGTAGCCGTCACCGGCTGCCAGGGAGCGCAGGGCATTTTCCTGCACTGCCACCAGCAGCTTGGCAACCATGTGCCAGTAAATGCTGCCCAGCCCCTCGTAGGCATAGAAGGTGCCGGACCTGCCCGTAAAGGCATGATGGTTGAAGACTTCCTCATACAGGGCAAAAAGCTTCACCCTGTCAGCTTCCTCCATAGCAGGCTGAGTTTCCAGCCAGCCAGTGAGCTTTTCCTCGTTCTGGCAGCAGGCATTGAAATGGTAGAAGCCAGCCAAATCCTGTTCCAGATAAGCTTCCAGTCCCTTGGCCCTGTCAGCGCAAATGCGGTTCTTGGCCAAAAAGCCCTGAAGATTCTTATTGGGATAGAGCATATAGGAAGCCTGCCTCTCCTCGTACATGCCGCTATGCCTGAGGGCAGTGCAGATTTCCACCGCCTCACCGGAGGTCAGGAGGCCGCTGGACAGCACAGCCACCTGCCCCTCCAGCATTTCCTGCAAATGCTCTATCTCCATGCCGTCAGCAGCCAGCTTCAAAGTGTTATAGGTGTGATACAGGCCATCCGTCCGCTTGTTGCAGGCGATAGTCCCGGCCACAAGGCGTTCCACCAGTCCGTAGAACTCCTTCAGCTCACTGCCGGACACCTGGGCAGGCTCAGCCCCATAATACTCCCTGTACAGGCTTTCCCTTTCCTGCTGGAAAATCAAGCCTGCCTCATCAGTAAACGCCTTGCGGCTGGCTGCATCCGCAAAGACTCCATTTCCTGCATCCATGCCTGCACCTGCATAAAGCTTTTTCAAAGCCTGCATACATGCTGCAATCGTGGCAGGTATCTCGTAGACAGATTCCCCATGACGCTCATAGAGAGCCATCAGGAATTTCAGCATCCGCTCCATGTAGCAGGCAGTCACCACGGACAAGCCCCAGCCTGCCAGGGCGTTATTGGCATCATTCCATTCAGGCCGCTGGGTATTCATCCACACGCCGCCTCCCGGCACAAGGTTGGCTGCCTTGGCAATCACCAGCTGCAGGAGCTTGGCAGTGAGATTCACCAGTGCCACCCTGCCTTCCTTGTCCTGCACCAGCTTCTGGTCAGTCCCCAGCGCCTTTGCCTTTTTCAAGAGCTCATCGCTGAGGGCCTTGTCAAAAATCAGGGAATTTCTCGGGTCACGGCAGATATCCTCATAGCCTTTCAGCCTGTATGGCACATTGGCAGTGGAAAACAGCTTGGCAGACAGGTAATCATCCAGCAAAGCGGCATCATAGCCTGCCAAAAGCTCCAAAAGCTTCTGGAGATAAATCACCTGATGGTCGCCCCAGTAGCCGAACTGCGCCCAAGGGTCCGAAGGGTCAGGGCACTCCCAGTCAATCCCCTCCCGGGAAATGCGGTACGGGTTAAAGCCGTCAATGGTCATGGCATTGACAAACTTCGCCACCACATTGGAAATGTACTCAGGGTAAGATATCAGCAGGGCTTCCCAGTTCTGGAAAATATCACGCCAGTTGCCCTCGTAGTTCAGCACCTGGTTGCCGGTCCCATCAGTCAGGGCAATATTAAACTTATTCCACGGACGGGACGGATCCCCATGCCTGCGGGAAAAAATCACCGGCAGGTATTCCATGTACAGCCTGCTCAGCTGGCTGTCAGACGCTGCCAAAATCTTTGCCTCCAGGGTCTTCTTGGCAACAGCCTTCTCCCCTGCCGCCTCAGAAGACTCCGCCATATCAGCCAGCAGCTTCGCCGCCTTATCATATTCAGCCAAGCTCCTCTGCTTGACAAAGGCAAGGAAATCTGCCACATCAATCCTGCCGTCATTGGCAAAGAAGCCGCCCCGCATGATATTGAAAATCACGTTGGTACGATGGTGGACGCATGCCATCTCGTCAGCCGTAGACTGGATGCCGTCAGCCTCACCGATAAACCTGTCCAGCTCAGCATCCGTAGCCACGATATCCTCTGCCAGAAGCCTTGCCGCCTCTTTCCTGTCAGCCAGCACCTTTTTCAGCTTAACGACATCAGCTGCATTCAGGGAATGGTCAAAGGCACTTGCCCAGCCATCCTCGGAGCCGGCTGCCAGCTCTGTATCATGCAGGATAAAGCAGCTGCCCCTGCCGCCTTTGACTATATCGGTTTCCGTAAGCTTCCTGCCAGCAGCAAAGTCCTGTATTACCCCATCAGAAATATACACCTGGTCCTCTGTGGTAAACCAGCAGGTATTGGCAAGCAGCGCCTCATTTGGCTCCGCCCTGTCCGTCAAAGCGGAAGACAGGGCAAACATGGCAAGCCCCGACTCCCTATCCAGCTCCGTGCTCTTGTAGGCATCCACCAGCACAGACATATTGTTCTGCAAGGAGGCATCCACAATGGCAGGCATGATATTCCTGGCACCATCCAAAACGCGTACATTCTGAGGCTTGTCAGCTATATTGATGATCTTTGCCAGCTTGACCAGGCCAAAACGCCTGCTGGATGTCCAGCCATAGCGGAAAACCAGCTGCAGTGCCTCATGACGTGCCTCAAAAATCACCTTGGAGCCGTTGATATTCTTGTACAGATTGTACTGCACGCCATCCTCCGGGATGCCTGCCGCCCCTGTTCCCTGCAAAAACCTGCCAAAAGGCTCCCAAAGCGTTACGCCATCTGCCCTTTCCACCTGAATTGCCGTATAGGAGCCGGTGGTATACTTGTAGTCGGCAATCCTGTCTGCCGTGCCGTACTGAAAAATAGCGTGGTCAGCATTCTTCCTGCCGGCAGTGATGCCCCCCTTCGCCCACAGGAAATTCCACACATCGCCGGAGCTGGTGATAGTCATGAAAAAATCATCCATGCGGTCATAGTTCTCCAGCTTGTAGAACTTTTCCCCGTCCAAAATAACAAAATCGCCCTTGACACCCTTGGAATTGCTCACAACAATTCTCTCCCCTCTCTGAATTCGCAAATCACAAATCAAAATCGCAAAACAATCAGCAACCAAATTCTCTTGCTTCATCTGATTATTATTCTAACAAAAGGGAAGCTTTTATAAAGGGTGCCAGGGCTTCTTTGTTACTATGTTACAAAAAATCCTGCCATATATGGAAACACTGCTAAAATTATAGCCTGAGCCTGCTTTTCATCCTTCCAGATACTCATCCGATGGCGGCAGGCTGCAAGACTACTCACTCCTTCAGCTCCTGCTTGCCATACATGTACTCATAATACTGCTTCTTCATTTCCTTCCTGGTCTTCACCGGCGGCCACAGCTCCCCCAGGGCATCCTCCCGCATGGCGGCTGCCAGATGGGGATAAAGCTGGGGATTGTCCGTGCTCATGTCCCGTATCAGCTCCTTGACCTTCTGGCGCACCGTATGGCCGTCATGGGGACAGGGTGAAGGCACCGGCGCAAAGCCGTGATACTGGATTGCCTCCCTGATTTCCTGCTCCCGGAAGTACACCAGGGGACGGATAACCGTCAAATCGGTCTTGTCCAGATAGGTCTTCGGGGTAAAGGTATGCAGCTGCCCGGAATACAGAATGCTCATGAAGAAGGTCTCCACCGCATCATCATGGTGATGGGCGTATGCCACCTTGTTGCAGCCCTGTTCCACCGCATAGCGGTTCACCGCCCCCCGGCGGAAGAAGGCGCAGGTATAGCAGGGGTCCTTGCCCTGCTGCGCCTCAATTGTTCCCGCAATATCCACCTCAAAGCTGGCAAAGGGAATCTCCAGCTCCGCCATAAACTCCCCGATCCGCTTTGTATCAAAATCCTGGGAAAACATGGGGTTGATGGTCAGCGCCATCAGCTCAAAGTCCTTCTTCAGCCTCTTTCGCATCATGGCCATGGCATAGGCAAGGAAAATGCTGTCCTTGCCCCCGGACACCCCAATCAGAATCCTGTCCCCGTCCTCAATCAGTTCAAACTCTGTAATCGCCCGCATCAGCTTGCTAAAGTAAAGCTGGGGCAGCTGAAACTTCATCCTGTGCACACATCCTGTCCTGATTATAACTTAAAGCCGCCTACACCTGCCAGCACATGGGCACAGTCGCAGTTGTCCTCGTCCGCATCCAGCTCTGCCAGCAAGGTCATAATCAGCCTGCGGAAATTGCCGCTGTTGGCTGCCATGGCATCCATAACCTCCTGATGGGTAAGCTTGGTCTCGGAAATACCTGCCGCCATGTTGGTCACCATGGAGATAGTTGCATAGCACATCTCCGCCTCCTGGGCAAGAGTAACCTCCGGCACGTTGGTCATGCCCACCAGGTCGCCCCCCAGCAGGGAGAACATCCTGATTTCTGCCGGAGTCTCATAGCGGGGGCCGTCGGTGCAGACATAGGTGCCGCCGTTTATCACATGAATCCCCAGGCGGCTGCCAATCTCCTTGATTTTCCGCCTCAGGTCAGGGCAGTACGGATCCGTCACATCCACATGGACTACGCCACGCTCTCCCCCCTCATAAAAGGTGCACACCCGGTTCTTGGTAAAATCCAGGAACTGGTTCGGCAGCACGAAATCCCCCAGCTGCATGGCCTTGTTCAGGGAGCCTACTGCCGTGGTGGAAATAATCTTCCGCACCCCCAGCTTTTTCAGGGCATAAATATTGGCACGGTAGTTGATCTTGTGGGGCGCGATGGAATGCTTGCTGCCGTGCCGCGCCAGAAATGCCACTTCCTTGCCTGCATAAGTGCCTGTCTGCAGCTCCACCTCCCCATAGGGAGTCTCTACCTTCTCCTGCCGTACATTCTCCAGCATATCAGGGTCATATACCCCGGAACCGCCAATAACCGCTATCTTTACCATAAAATCTCCTCCTATTACCTTCACTTATTTCTCGCCAATGACATGCCGATGCCGATAATGCTCAATCCGCAGAAAACGCGGAATGTCACCTGGATGGCATGCAGAAGCTGTACATTATCCGCCCCGGTCAGGGACTGCACCTGGCAGACCGCCAGCATCAGGGTGACAATCGCCATGGAAATAGACTGGCCGAACAGCCTCATTGCCGCCAAAAAGGACGAAGCCGTGCCATAATATTTGGGTGCCACCGAGCCCATAATGGCGTTGTTGTTAGGCGATGAGAACAGGGCAAAGCCCAGCCCTATCCACATCAGGAGACCGCCCACCAGCCAGAGAGGCGTCACCTTCGTCAAAAAGGACATGCCCAGAAGCCCTGCTGCCGTAATAGCCATGCCCACCGATGCCACCTTGCCCGGCTGAATCCTGTCCGACAAGGCCCCAGCCTTGGGAGACAGCAATGCCATCACCAACGGCTGCAGCAGGATAATCCCCCCTGCCGAGGAAGCCGGAAAGCCCATGATGACCTGCAGGTACAGGGAAATCAGGAAGCTGAGGGCAAAGGTGGCACTATAATGGAGCATAGCTGCCAGATTGCTCAGGGAAAACACCACATTGCCCTTAAAGAGCCTGATGTCCAGGCACGGATGCTGCACCCTCAGCTCCAGCCACACAAAGAGAGCCATGCCGCACAAGCCTGCCGCCAGCAGCCAAAGCCCCCGCTCCCCATGAGCCGACTCAGACAACCCCCACAGCAGCAGGGGGGCCGCTGCCATGTAGCACAAACTTCCCCTGACATCAATGCCTGCCCCCCTGTCACCATACCACTCATGCCTGATGCTGCTCATCAGCCAGATGCTGGCCAGCACTACCGCCCCGGTTACCACAAAGATGCTTCGCCAGCCTGTCAGCTCGCAGAGAAAGCCGCATACCACCGGCCCCAGGGAAAGGCCGCTGTAGGTGGAGGCCGCCGAATAGCCTATTACCCTGCCCCGCTCAGAGGGCGGATGGGACGAAATCAAAAGAGCCATGCCCGGCCCGAAGATCAGGGACATGATACACCCCTGCACAAAGCGCAAGCCGTTCAGCATCTCAATGGACACAGAAAACGCCCCTGCCAAAAAGGTAATGGCAAACAGCCACAGGCCTGCATAATATACCCTGCGCCTGCCCCAGATATCCGCCAGCTTGCCCATGGGCAGGATAAACATGGCTGAGCCCAGCAAAAAGCCGAATACCACCCGGCTAAGCTCGTTGGCACTGGCGCCAAAATCATGTGCCAAGGCTGGTACTGCCACATTAATGCCAGAACCGGCAAAGGGCCCGATAAAGGAAGTAATCATTACTGCCAAAAACAGCCGCTTTGCCGCTGCAGGCTCCAATATCCCAGTAACCTGTGACTTATTATTTTCCTGCAAAAAAATCACTCCCTTTCAGTACATATATACATGTATATGTATATTGTACACCATCGGGGAGTGATTTTCTATAGCCTGCTGTAAATAAAACGAATTACAGCCTCAGATTACCTTCCTTATTTGCTCTGGGAAGCCAGAATCTCCACAGCCTTGGCCAGGGCATCCTGTACGCCGGCAGGGTTCTTGCCGCCGGCCTGAGCCATATCAGGGCGTCCGCCGCCGCCGCCGCCCACCAGCTTGGCAGCTTCCTTGATGACCTTGCCTGCATGGGCACCGGCAGCCACAGCCGCCTTGGAAGCCTTGACCACCAGGCTTACCTTGCCCTCTGCCTCATTGACAGCAGCCAGCACAACCACGCCGGTATCCAGCTTGTCGCAGGTCATATCGGCCATGCTGCGCAGGTCATCCATGTCATTGGCAGCCACCTGGGCGGCAATCACGCTGAAGGCGCCCACGGACTGAACCTTGTCACCCAGTGCCGCTGCATCAGCCTTGGCCTGCTCTGCATGAATGGCATCCAGCTGCTGCTGCATGTCCTTGGACTGAGCCAGCACATCATCCACACGGGCAAGGAGGTCTTCCTCATGGCACTTCAGCTTGGCAGCAGCCTCGGCAACTACCTTCATCTTGTCAAAGGCATAGTCAAGAGCCGCCTGGCCGGTAATAGCCTCAATGCGGCGCACGCCTGCTGCTACACCGGTCTCGCTGATGATCTTGAACAATCCAATCTGACCTACGTTGGTCACATGGGAACCGCCGCACAGCTCCATGGAGAAGCCAGGGACGCTGACAACACGCACCACATCACCATATTTCTCACCAAAGAGAGCCATAGCACCCTTGCCGGTGGCCTCATCCTTGGACATGTGCTCAATGACCACATCGGTGCCCTTGAGGATTTCCCGGTTCACCAGCTCCTCCACATCAGCCAGCTGCTGGGCGGAAACAGGCTCAAAGTTGGTAAAGTCAAAGCGCAGGCGGTCTGCATTCACAGAGGAACCGGCCTGATTTACCTGCTCGCCTACCACACGCTTCAGGGCAGCCTGCAGGAGATGGGTGGCAGTATGGTTGCGGGCAGACGCCAGCTTCACGTTCTGGTCAACCTTGATTTCTACCTTGTCACCAACCTTCAGCTGGCCTTCCTCCACATAGCACTCATGGTATACGGTGCCATCCGGCAGCTTCTTGGCATTGACAGCCTGAATCCTGCCGAACTCGGTAACCAGCACGCCCTTGTCGCCTACCTGTCCGCCGCCCTCTGCATAGAACGGGGTAACATTCAGGATAATGCCTGCCTCATCGCCATCCTGCAGCTCATCCACCAGGGCGCCATCCTTCCAGATAGCCACCACCTTGCCCTCCCGGGCAGACAGGTCAACCTTCAAAGCTGCGGTATCGATGCCCTGCAAATCAGGGATAGCATAACGCTCATTCTCCGCACGGGCAGCACGGGCGCGGTCACGCTGTGCCTGCATTTCCTTGTCAAAGGCTTCCTTGTCCAGCTCCATGTCGTTCTCGTGGAGGATTTCCTCCGTCAGCTCCCAAGGGAAGCCAAAGGTATCGTACAGCTTGAAGCCCAGCTCACCGGAAAGCACCTTGGAGCCAGCAGCCTTGGTCTCAGCCATGTAGCCGTCCAAAAGCTCAATGCCCTGCTCCAATGTTGCGGAGAAGCGGTCTTCCTCCAGGGCGATAACCTTCTTGATGTACTCCTTCTTCTGGCCGAGAGCCTCAAAATCGCTGGCATCTGCGTAAATATCGCAAACTGCGTCCACAGCACCCTCCAGGAACTTGTCCTTGATGCCCAGCATGCGGCCATGGCGGACAGCCCGGCGCAGGATGCGGCGCAGCACATAGCCCCTTCCCTCGTTGGATGGCAGGATGCCGTCCATAATCATGATGGTCATGGAACGGGCATGGTCAGCAATAACCTTCAGGGAAATGTCCTTCTCGGCATCAGCACCGTACTGAACGCCGGAAACCTTGGAGGCATACTCAATAATCGGGAACAGGAGGTCAGTCTCAAAGTTGTTCTTTACCCCCTGCATAACGGAAGCGATGCGCTCCAGGCCCATGCCGGTATCGATGTTCTTGTGCTCCAAATCGTTGTAGGTGCCATCCTCAGTCCTGTCAAACTGGGTAAACACGTTGTTCCAGATTTCCAGATAGCGGTCACAGTCACAGCCTACGCCGCAGGTAGGGCTGCCGCAGCCACGCTCCTCGCCCAGGTCAATGAAAATCTCCGTATCAGGTCCGCAAGGGCCAGGGCCGATTTCCCAGAAGTTGTCCTCCAGCTTCACGATATGAGTCGGGTCAAAGCCAGGCTGTGCCTTCCACAGCTCCTCTGCCTCGGTGTCTTTCGGATAAATGGACGCCCACAGCTTATCCTTCGGCAGCTCCAATACCTCAGTCAGGAACTCCCAGGACCAAGGAATAGCTTCCTTCTTGAAATAGTCCCCAAAGGAGAAGTTGCCCAGCATCTCAAAATAAGTCTGATGACGGGCAGTACGGCCTACGTTTTCAATATCGCCGGTACGCACGCAGCGCTGGCTGGTGGTAATACGGCCGCGAGGCGGCTTTACCTTGCCGGTGAAATAAGCCTTGAAAGGCGCCATGCCTGCACCCACCATCAAAAGAGTCGGGTCATTCTCCGGAATCAAGGACGCACTAGGCAGCCTCAGATGACCTTTCTTCTCAGAAAAAAACTGGAGATAAGCCTCCCGCAATTCATTACCTGACATTTTCTTCAAAATAATCTACCCCCAAATAAGGAATTTCTTACGCATCATGCTATGCCTTAATGCACAATAACCGCACACTAACTTCACTAGTATATCACACATCGTGCAAATTGGCACAAAAAATTTCCCATTATCATAATGAAAATACGAATTATCATTCTATAGTGAAAGGATGGTGGGTGGCAGTCACCCCATCCCATTAGTATGGCTCAATGAAAAATATTTACAGCACCCTGCGCCTGCGCTGCTTTCTCTGGCACATATCAAGATCCGCCTTTTCCAGCACCTTGCGCAAATCATCCCGCACGGATTCCGCCGTAGAAACCCCATAAGAAATACTCAGAGGCTGATTCTGAATCCGGTACTGGTCATACTGCTCCTTGAACATGCGCATAATCGCCTTGGCTTCACCCTCATCCGTATTCACCAGCACAATGGCAAACTCATCGCCGCCTACACGGTAAACCATCGCATCCTCAGGCAGTGCCAGCTCCATGACCATCGCCGTCATCCTGATATACTCATCCCCTGTAGCCTTGCCATAGGTGTCATTTACCATCTGCAAGCCGTCACAGTCTGCACTGACAATGCTGATAGGCAGGGAATCCGCTGTCAGCTTTTCCAAATCCCGCATCAGGCTGTTGCGGTTCCCCAGCCCCGTCAGGCTGTCCGTCATGGCCAGCCGGTTCAGCTTCCGCTTCAGCTTCTCGCTCTCCGTCACATCGTTAATCAGCCCCACGATGCCCACGATATTGCCCTGCTCATCCCTTATGGGCTCCTTGACAATCTCCAGGAACTCCTGCACCCCGTTCTGGAAAATCTCAATCACATAGCGGCATCCCTTGCCGGAGCGCATGACTTCCCTGTCCTTCTTCATGGCCAGCAGGGCATTTTCCTTGTCCTCCCGGATTTCCAAATCCGTCTTGCCCCGGATGGTCCAGCCCGGTTCATCCTTGTCCCGCAGATGGTGCCAGTACTGGGTACAGAAAATATACCTTCCCTCGGCATCCTTCAGATAGATATTGGCCGGCAGCAGGCTCAGAATCTTCTCCATTTCCTCAAAGGTCATGGAATCACTAAAATACGTTCCCGTTTCTATCTTGTCAGGCATGTCCTCACATCCCATTCTCTCACCTTCCATTTATTCAGTTGGCGGGGCCGTACTCATTGGCACCATCGTTGCCCTTCAGGACAGCCAGTGCCAGAATAACGGCTATATCCAGCGCACTGGCAAAGTTGGCGAGCAGCTGGTTATCCACGAAATAAACGGCAAAGCTGAATATGGCAGGTATCACCACCACCAGACCCCATTTGCCGCCCTTGCCCAAGTCATGCAGCCGCCTGATGCCCAGGCAGATAGTCACCAGGTTGGCCAAAAGGCCGATGACCAGGCCGCTCAAATAAACATTTTGCCCCTGCTCCATCTCGGAAGCCTGCCCCGTTGCCAGCATGATGGCGCTTATGGCAAACATCAGGAACACGCAGGTAACAATCGTGGCCAGATAACAAACAACGTACCTCTTGCGGTTCAGCCTGCCGCCAATCAATTTCTCCAGCATAAATATCATCCTTCCAATCGCAATCATTAATCAATAAAATCAGTCAAAGCCGCCAGGCAGGTAAAACACCATCTGCACCGGCAACTGTGCCTTATACGCGAATAAAGCTATTATATTACAAATATAAGCATATTACAAACAGAAAAGATACAAAAAAGCGGGCTTTTTGAAAATAACTTCTCAAAAAGCCCGCCGGTAACGCCCGCCACAAACCGCTGCCGCTGATGGCAACCTAGGGCGGCTTGTGGCAAATCATCACAGCTTATAAAAGCTTACTAAAGGTTATCATGCTTAACCACAGGCCATTACAGCTTGAACTGGGCCAGGGAGTTCTGCAAATCCTGCGCCTGCTCGGCCAGCTTGCGGCTGGCATCTGCAATCTCCAGCATGGAGGCAGTCTCCTCCTCGGTGGCGGCAGATACGGTCTCCGCCTCGCTGGCCACAGAACGGCTCATGGAATTAATCTTCTCAATGGCCTCGTTAATCTTCATGGTGCTGTCAGCCAGGACATTCACGGCATTCTCCATAGTGTTGGAGTTGTCGGCCACCACGGATACCATCTCGGCAATATGGGCAAAGGAACCGCCGGCATCCTTTACGGCACCGGTACCGCTCTTCACCTGCTCCACGCCGGACTTCATGGCCTTCACGGCATTCTCGGTATCCTTCTGGATGCCCACCACCACGGCGGCAATCTCACCGGCGGAAGCCTGGGACTGCTCTGCCAGCTTCCTTACCTCCTCGGCAACAACGGCAAAGCCCCTGCCGTGCTCACCGGCGCGGGCGGCCTCAATAGCCGCATTCAAGGCCAGCAGGTTGGTCTGCTCGGCAATCGAGGAAATGGTATCGATGATAACGCCAATCTGCTGGCTCTGCTCGCCAAGGCGCTCAATAACCTCTGCGATATGGGTAACAGTAGCATCAATAGTCTCCATGTTGTTCACCGCAGTACCTACATTGGCACGTCCCTGTTCTGCCACCTCGTCAGTCTCCTGAATCTTGTGGCTGCTCTCACGAATTGTAGCGGAAAATTCCTCCATGTGGGCGGTCAGGTTGCTGACGTTGCCGGAAGCAGTCTCCACCTCGGTAAACTGCTGGCTGCAGGAACCTGCCACATTCATCACGGACTCGGCAATAGACTTGCTGACAGTTGCCGCCTGCTCGGAGGTGGAAGTCAGCTCCTGGGAGGCAGCCGCCAGATACTCGGCAGTCTCCACAATCTGCTGCATCAGCTTCAGAAGCTTGCCCTGCATGTCATCCATCGCATGAGTCATAACGCCCAGCTCATCCGGCCTGGCTGCCAGCGCCTGCATCTCTGCCGCATCCTCCTGATGGGCACGGAAATCGCCATCTCCCATCCACTGGATATGCTTGGTAACCAGCTGAATCGGCTTAGCAATGCTGTTGCCCATGTAAACGGCAAAAGCCACGAACAGAATCAGCAGAACGACGATAACAGCTACCGCCTTGAGGATACTGCTCTGCAGCTCGTCGTGCAGCAGTGCCTCCTCCTCGGCTACCTGGGCATCAATCTGGTCAATCCAGACGCCGGTGCCGATTACCCAGCCCCATGGCTGGAAGCATACGGTATAGTTGCGCTTTGGCAGCGGCGTGGTCTCATTTGGCTTGGCAAACATCAAATCAGTGAAGCCGCCGCCCTCCTTGAGGCCGTTGGCCAGCATCTCCTTGATGAAGTAGGTGCCATTTGGGTCCACCAGGTCAATACGGGACTTGCCCTCGGACGGACGCCCCAAAAGCACCACGTTCACGCCTTCCTTGGTATCAATCCAGAAATAGCCCTTGCCATCATCGTAGCGCAAATCACGCACCAAGTCGGCTGCCTGCTTCTGAGCCTGCTCACGGGTCAGCTCCCCGGCCTGCTCCTTCTTGTACATCTGCTCCAGGATGCTGAAGGCCACCTGGGTCTCCCCCTTCAGGCTGGACTCCACATTTGCCTCCAGATTTTTCCGGTAATGGTCCAGCTGGGCATCATTGTTGTTAATCTGCGAAAGGATAAAGAAACCGCCAATGAGCAACCCTGTTGCCACCGCGACACCTGCAATAACGCCAATCAGCTGCACCTTGATAGACCTGAAGTTTCCCATTTCCTTTAAATCTGTCATCGTACATACCCCCTAAAATAATTATAATTATCTATTTGCTCCATACATGTCATCACTGTAGAAGCAATATCTGTTCTTGCCGCTGTTCTTTGCCTCGTACATGGCTATGTCTCCCTGGTGGAGCAAGATTTCCAGCGGTACCCCCGCCTCCTCGCCTATGACGACCCCCACACTGACAGACAAGCCCTGAAACTCTTCCGTCCTGTCAAAGAACTCGTGCACGTTTTCCATAAAAGTGTCCAGCTGTGGCTGGATGCTCTCCCTGCCGGTCTCGCCCCGCATAACCACAATAAACTCGTCACCGCCCATGCGGACATGCATAGCCTCCGGGAAGTTCTGCCGCAAAAGGCCCGCAAAGCCCACCAGCGCATCATCGCCTGCCTGATGGCCGAAGCGGTCATTGACTTCCTTAAAAAAATCCAAATCCATGTAGCAGATGGCCAGCTGCTCGCACCGGGCTACCTTTTCCAGCTTGAAGAAGCAGTACCGCCGGTTCAGCAGCCCTGTCAGCTCGTCAGTCTGAGCCTGCTTCAAAAGCTTCTTGCGATATGCTTCCTCCTTGGTGATATCCTTGGCAACGCCTACCGTCCCCAGAAACTCGCCATCCTCATCATAGAGGGGCGTCTTCAGGGTAATCATCTCCCTGAGGCCGTCCTGCCCCTTGACATGCTCCCGGAAGCGGCAGGTCCTGCCGGCCTTCTTCACATCCTGCTCGGTCTCCAGGCAGACAAACTTGCCCGCCTGGTACTCTTCCTTGCTGAGTCCCCAGATATAATAGTGCTGCTTGCCCCGGATATCCTCCTTGGTCTTGTTGACTATCTGGCAAAAGGCATCATTGACGCGCCAATGCTCCCCATAGCGGCCCTTGAACCAGATGAGGTCCATGCTGGTGTCAATCACCGACTGCAGCTCCATTTCCCACAGCCAGGCATCCTTTTTCAGCTTCACTTTCTTCATCAGCCGGGCAAAGAGCAGCTTTGCCGTGTCAAAAGCCAGCCTGCCGGGCCACACCTCATCCACAGCGGCCAGCTCACGGCACGACATGCCGGAAGCATCATCCCTGCAAATAACGCATACAGCCCTCTCTCCAGCCAGCTCCCTGGCACGCTCCGCTCCCGCACCGGCAGAAGCTTTGAAAACAAGAACATCCGCTCCTTGCACATCAAAACCCGCGAAGCTGTCAGCCGTAAAAACCTTGTGGGTAAACCATTCCAGAGGCTCCACTGCCTTGATTGCCACGGCAGCCTCCGGCTCTATCCCCACCAGATAGATATTCAGGTTACATTTATACATGCACGGCTCACACCCCTCATTCCGCAAATACATGTGGAATTTCCATTATTGTCCTGTACATCTTTTTATATTCGCTGTTCAATTTAAAAATCCTTCTTTTTTCGCAATTATTTTTATAATTAAGCTGAAAATTCCCGAAAAAAAAGCCATCGACAAAATCGACAGCTCTTTTCATCCTGTAATTGCAAAAAATTACTTGTTTACAGCATCTTTCAGTGCCTTGCCCGGCTTGAAAGCTGGCACCTTGGCAGCAGCAATCTGGAGCTCCTCGCCAGTCTGCGGATTACGGCCGACACGGGCAGCGCGCTCCCTGACCTCGAAGGTGCCGAAACCAATAACCTGAACATTCTCGCCAGCAGCCAGGGACTCCTGTACAGTGCTGAAGAATGCGTTTACTGCTGCCTCAGTATCCTTCTGAGTCAGCTCGGCTTTTTTTGCAACATTTGCAATCAATTCTGCTTTTGTCATTTCACATAATCCCCTTTCGGTTTTTAATACGCAAGCTATGATACCACATCTTTAAGCATTTGTCCAATATTTCTTAGAACTTTCATTCCTTACAGAGAAATTTTCCTGAAAGATAGTGCTGATGACCCAGATATTTGGCATAAATTCCTCATTTGTGCTATATTTATATGTGAAATAATTGCTTTCCGGCCAGCCAGATGATGCAGGCAAGGCGCTGCCAAAAAACGCGGCGGAACAATCCTGCAAAAATGCTGCAAAATTATGCCGCAAGATGCTGTAAAAATATTGCGAAAATATTGCGAAATGCTGCTGGGAAACGAAATGATGTGCGAGGTGCGTATTATGCTTATAAAAATTGACCACGACTTCCTGAACAAGCTGACTGACACGGAGAAAAACGTCATCAGCTTTATCAACTCCAACGCGGAAAAAATCTCCAACATGTCCATCAGCCATGTGGCGGAGGCCACCTATTCCTCCCCGGCCACCGTCTCCCGCACCATCAAGAAATGCGGCATTTCCGGCTTTGCGGAGCTTCGCTACATGCTCACCCAGCATACGGAGGCCAAGCAGGACACCACGGATATCAACGAGATTTTCAACAAGTCCCTGACGGAAATCAGCAATACCATCGACCAGCTTTCCATTGATACCATACTAAAGGCTGTGGAGGAAATCCAGAAAGCAGAAAAGATTTTTGTCTTTTCCAAGGGGCTGTCCAACCAGGTGGCGGCGGAAATGACCCTGAAGCTGCAGGTGCTGGGCAAGTGCGTCATCCTCAACACCGACTCCAACATCATGCAGGAACTGAGCAGCCACTCCGACAGCAAATCCGTGGTGATTATCTTTTCCATGTCAGGCAGTACGCCGGAGCTCATCTCGGCTGCGGAGCGGGCCTCCATGATGGGGGCAAGGATTATCGCCATCACCTGCGCCCCGCCGGAGCTGCCCCTGAACAAAATCGCCCACATCAAAATCCAGGGCTACAGCCACAGGAATCGCTCCTTTACCCGGGTGGATGTCACTTCCAGGCTGCCCCTCTACGTCATCAGCCGCATCCTCATTGATTACCTGATGATACAGCACCAGCAGGAAGAAGCCAGGAAGCTGGCACGGGAACGGGCGAAGAGCAATCGCAATTATCATGTGTGATTGCCTGGCAGTGCGATAGCGATGGAAATGGCGATAAAAATAGAAATAGAAGTAGAAATAGAACAAGACGGCATCAATGTATGCCATCTCAGGCACGCTCGCGCTATTATCCACGCCTAGCGGTACTAAGCTCACGCTGCGCCTGTGGCTTGCGTATCGCTAAGTACCGAGGCGCGTCTCAATGCCTGATGATGGCACACACAGATGCCGTCAAATCCCTGCTCATAGTAAAAGTCCACATCATGTGCTGACGTTCATGCCTCTGCTTATCGACAATTGCAGTAGCACAAAATTATAAGATATAAACCTGTTCATATCAGCACGAACCAAAAACTGCTGGCATGTACCCAAAGAAAACTTTTGTTGCGCCTCGGTGCTTAGCGATACGCGAGCCGAAGGCGAAGCGTGAGCTTAGCATCCGTTAGGCGTAACGATAAGCGCGAGCGTGTTTTCGTTGGTACTGCCAGCAGTTTCGTATTTATGCCTATATATGCCTATATATGTATTGTCTTTTCCTTTATGCCTTATTCACGGAGCCGCAGACCTCAATCTTCTGCTCCACGTACTTCTGCACCTCAGCCATGCCCTGCTTGCAATACTTCTTAGGGTCAAATGCCTCTGGATTGGCAGCCATGAACTCCTTCACGCCCCTGGTAAAGGCAATACGCAGGTCAGTAGCATAATTTACCTTGCAGATACCGTTCTTCACGGAGGTAGTAACCTGGTCATCAGGCACGCCGGAAGTGCCATGCAGCACCAGCGGAATATCCACCAGGTCACGGATAGTGGCAATCAAATCAGTATTCACGTGAGGAATACCCTTGTACACTCCATGTGCCGTGCCTACGCCGATAGCCAGGTAATCCACGCCGGTCTTCTCCACAAAAATCTTTGCCTCATCAGGATTGGTGTACGG
Organism: Selenomonadaceae bacterium; assembly: GCA_022786545.1. Lineage (GTDB taxonomy): Bacteria > Bacillota > Negativicutes > Selenomonadales > Selenomonadaceae > Anaerovibrio. Next base: position 9,182 of record JALFXV010000058.1, on the reverse strand, counting down.
ATTGTCATCGCCGCCGTCCAGGTCATCCTCCTTGCCGCCGACCTTGCCCAGCTCGCCCTCAACAGACACGCCGCCCGGATGGCAGGCATCCACCACGCTCTTGGTCAGGGCAATATTATCCTCCAGGGACAGCTTGGAGCCGTCAATCATGATTGAGGTATAACCGGCGCGATAAGCAGCCATAGCCCGGTCAAAGCTGTCCCCGTGGTCCAGGTGCATAACTACCGGCACCTTGCTCCGTGCAGCAGCAGCAGCCACGTTTGCATAATAATAATCCACGCCTGCATACTTGATAGTGCCCGGAGTGGTCTGCATGATAACCGGGGAATTCTTCGCCTCGGCAGCAGCCAGCACAGCCATAACCATTTCCATATTCTCAACATTGAAGGCACCGATGGCATACTTGCCTTTCTTTGCCTCCTGCAGCATCTCTTTTGCGGTAACTAACATCTTAAATTTCCTCCTGCCTGACAGCCCGAATTACTTCATCATCTTCATGAAACGCTTGCACATATCACCCAGCAGCATAGCGTTCATCAGATGGTCCTGTGCATGCACCATCAGGAAGCACAGCTCCATGTCCTCGCCGCCAGCCTCCCTGGCAATCATATCAGTCTGGGAATCATGGGCGCTCAGCACGGTCTCATATCCCTCGCTAATCAGCTTCTCAGCTGCCTCCCAGTCCTTATCAGCCATAGCGTCCATAGCCTTCAGGAACTGGGTACGTGCCTCACCTGCATAAGCCACGATTTCCATAGCAACCATTTCCATATCTTCCTTAGTCATTTTCAATATCCCCCTTAAAACATCTAAAACTTACATTCAAAATCTTTTAATAATGCAATGCCGTATCCCGCAAAAGATAAGCCATTACATCATACCACATTATCAGTCGTGATAATAGCCCTCTGCCCACTTCTGCTCAAACTCATCAAAGAGGGCATCGTTCTCAAGGCAGTCATTCTCAGGCACCATAGCATCAATCTTGGCAATCAGCGCCTCCTTCTCAGGAGTCGGCTTGTACTCAGCCTTCAGGAAAGCTTCCAGGATGTACTCAATAGTGCCTACACCCAGCACCCGGCCACCGCAGCCGATGACATTGGCATTCAGGTTCTCCTTGGCAGCAACAGCAGTCTGCACATCAGCCACGCAGGCACCGCGGACGCCCTTTACCTTGACAGCGGAGTTGTTGATGCCGATGCCGGTGCCACAGATGCACACCCCCAGGTCAGCCTGGCCGGTAACTACAGCCTTGGCCACCTTGCGGCCAAAAATCGGATAGTGGGTACGGATAAAATCATAAGTACCTACATCAATAACCTCATGGCCCTGATTCTTCAGGAACTCAGCTGCCTTAATCTTAATATCAGTAACAATATGGTCACAGCCAATAGCGATTTTCATAATTACTTTTCCTCCTGTCTCAAATCAGCCTGCTCATCAAAGCTCACGGTTCAGCATGTCGATGCGAATCTGGTGGCGTCCCCCATCGTACTCGGTCTTGACAAAATTCTCAGCCAGCTGGCAGGACAGCACATCAGCGGTAATATTGCAGCCCATAGTGATAATCTGGGTGCTATTGTGGCGGCGGGTCATGCTGGAGGTATAATCCTCATAAACAGGAGCGCATACAATGCCGTGGTTCTTGGCAGCGATATTGAACGGAATCACGCCATAATCATCCACCACGATGCCCCTGGTAATCTCACCCTTGTTCACCAGCTCCACCACATTCATGGTAGCAGTGAAGATGTCCTTATCAGAAACATCCACAACCTCATAACCTGCACCGCTCAGATGCGCCTTGATAACATCCTTCAAGCGGGCACCAACCTCATTAGCAGAAATTGCAACCTTCATGTCAAAATCTCCTTTGCATAAATTTATTTCTCTACACCGCCATTTGCCTTGCCTTCATTCCGGCTTGCCGGTGTTTCCCTTGCTATGGTTACATTATAAGGCACTATCACCGCAGTATGTTTTCAGCCTCTGAAAGCATTTTCATAAAAATTTGCATAAAAAAGAGCAGGCCTCAAACCTGCTCCACACACATATATATTATCCCTTAGCCCTGCCAATCAGCACAGTTTTTCCTTCAAAGGCAACCCAATACTTCCTGATTTTATCAGGCTTTATCCCTAGTATAATAAGTCTTTTCAGCCCCACAGCTCCAGTGCCTTCTTCGCCATACAGCTGCCGTAGATACGGAAGGTCTCCACATAATCATCCGCCTGCTCCCGGATAGCCACCGGCCCAAGATGGATAGTCAGCCCATCCTGGCTGCCGCCGGAATACACCAGCATGCCATAGCACATGAAATGAGTCTGAATCATCTGGATGGCCGCCTCACCGCCCCCATGCACATAACGAGCCGTGGCAAAAGCACCTGCCAGCTTGCCACTCATCTCATAGCTACCGCACTTCTCCAAAAAACACTTTACCGTGCCTGCCATGTCAGCAAAGTAGGTAGGCGTACCCAGGATTACGCAGCGGCTTTCCTTTACCCACTGCTCATCCACTGCCTCAATGGACATGGCACGAGCCTCTACCCCTTCTGCACTCATTGCCTCCGCAATAATCTCCGCAAAACGCTTTGTAGTTCCCGACACTGAAAAATAAAATACAGTCGCTTTCATATAATGTTACCCCTTAAATTTCAAATATTTTATTTATCTCCATAATGCCCCTTGCAGGCTGCAATCAATATTGCATCCTCCTGCACTTTGTAAATAAGGCGATCTTTATCTGTTATACGCCTGCTCCAATACCCATTCATATTTATAAGAGGTTCAGGCTTCCCTATTCCTTCGTTGCCATTCCTGGCAATATCCTGGATTAAAGCATTAATTTTCTTAAATACCTTTCTGTCCTCCTGCACCCAGGTATTAATGTCCTGCCATGCACTAGCAGAAAACACAATTTTATTATTCATGCAGCAGCTTCTCCATTTCATCCAGAGATGAAGTTATTACCTGACCTGCCTCAAGCTGTTTGATTCCCTTGAGAATATGCTGATAGTTATTATTATTACTTCTGATAAATAAATTTTCCAGCATATTATTGTAAACATCCAAGCTAAGCATGACTACATTTTCCTCATTTTTACGAGTAATAATGATTGGCTCAACATCATATACTGCCCTATCACAATATTCCTTCAAATTATTCCTTACAGATGAGTAATTAACAGCCAGCATTACTGCCACCTCCCCTACTAGTATTGTACAATATTCTGTACATATTTTCAATCAATTAATATAAAAACAGCGTACCAGAAATGCTATTATATCATTCTGTTATATCTGTTCAGAAACAGAAAGGGATGAGTGGTGACAGTCCCGGGCGAAAACCTTTGTTGTGCCTCGGTGCTTAGTGAGTCGCAAGCCGTTAGGCGAAGCGAGAGCTTAGCACCGCTAGGCACAACTAGGAGCGCGAGCGTGTTTTCGACGGGAACTGTCACTGCTCATCCCATTTTAATCTGAACAGAGTCCACAAATATTTTATTTAATCAATAATCAATTTTAATCTGAGCAGGCCCGCAAACTATTTTTTAGAATCAATAAGCCTCGGACTTGTCCGCAATATTCTTCTGAATATAGGCAATAAACTCATCCACCGGCATGGTGGCAGTGTCCTTCTCCCCGTGCTTGCGCATATTGACAGTGCCGGACTCCATCTCCTGGTCGCCCACTACCAGAATATAAGGAATCTTCTTAACCTGCGCCTCGCGCATCTTGTAGCCAACCTTCTCGTTGCGGTCGTCTACCTCTACCCGGAGGCCCAGGTCGAACATCTTCTTTTTCAGCTCAAAGGCATAATCCATGTGCCTGTCGGTGATAGGCAGGATTTTTACCTGCACAGGTGCCAGCCAGGTCGGGAAAGCACCGGCATAATTCTCAATCAGGATACCGATGAAGCGCTCAATGGAGCCGTATACCACGCGGTGAATCATGACAGGGCGGTGCTTCTGACCGTCCTCGCCCACGTAGGTCAGGTCGAACTTCTCAGGCAGCTGCATATCCAGCTGGATAGTGCCGCACTGCCAGGTACGGCCGATGGAATCCTTCAGATGGAAGTCAATCTTCGGGCCGTAGAAAGCGCCGTCACCCTCGTTGACGATGTACTCAAGGCCGCGATGCTCAAGGGCGTTCCGCAGGCCGTTGGTTGCCAGTTCCCACATCTCGTCAGATCCCATGGAATCCTCAGGACGGGTGGAAAGCTCTGCATGATATTTCAGGCCAAAGGTGCTGTACACCTCATCAAAGAGGTTGATAACGTTCTGGATTTCTCCCTCAATCTGCTCCGGCGTCATGAAGATATGGGCATCATCCTGGGTGAAGTTGCGCACCCGGAACAGGCCGTGGAGGGCGCCGGACAGCTCATGGCGATGCACCAGGCCCAGCTCACCGGCACGCAGCGGCAGGTCGCGATAGCTGTGCTGCTGAGTCTTGTACACCAGCATGCCGCCCGGGCAGTTCATAGGCTTGATGGCGTAATCCTCCCCGTCAATCTCGGTAAAATACATATTTTCCTTGTAATGAGCCCAGTGGCCGGACTGCTCCCACAGCTGGCGGTTCAGAATCATCGGGGTCTTGATTTCCTGATAGCCATAGCGGCGATGCACCTCACGCCAGTAGTTAATCAGCTCGTTGCGGATAACCATGCCATTTGGATGGAAGAATGGGAAGCCAGGGCCCTCCTCATGGATGCTGAACAGGTCAAGCTCCTTGCCCAGCTTGCGATGGTCGCGCTTGGCAGCCTCCTCCAGCATCTTCAGGTAGGCATCCAGTTCCTCCTTCTTCTCAAAGGCAGTGCCATAAACCCGCTGCAGCATCTTGTTCTTCTCGCTGCCCCGCCAGTAAGCTCCTGCCACGCTCTGCAGCTTCAATGCCTTTACCTTTCCGGTGGACACCACATGAGGGCCTGCGCACAAATCCGTAAACTCCCCCTGGGTATAGAGGGAAATCTCCGCCTCCTCAGGCAGGTCATTAATCAGCTCCACCTTGTAATTCTCACCGGCTGCCCCGAACATGTCCAGAGCCTCCTGACGGCTGACCAGCTTGCGCTCCAGCTTCAGGTTCTCCTTGACAATCTTGTGCATTTCCTTCTCAATGTCCTTCAGGTCATCCTCGGTGAGGCGCTTCTCCATGTCAATATCATAGTAAAAGCCGTTCTCGATAGCAGGTCCGATAGCCAGCTGCACATTCTCATCCTTGTACAGACGCTTAATTGCCTGTGCCAGAATGTGGGATGCGGTATGGCGCAGTGCATGACGGCCACCCTCATCCTCAAAGGTAAGGAACTGCACCTTGCAATCCCTGTCAAGAACTGTCGTTAAATCCATTGTTTTATCGTCAATGCTGACAGCCAGCACCTTTTTTGCCAAGCTGTTGCTGATGGACTTCACCAGCTCCAGTGCGCTGATACCGGCCTCTGCCTCCCGAATGGAACCATCCGGCATAGTCAATTTAATCATCTTAACCCTCCTATATTAATGAAGAAATTTATTATTTCTTTCAAAAGTACCAGCTTCCATTATAGTATTTACGTGCAGTTATTGCAAGTTTATTGGCCAAACTAGCCGTCCAAATTCATTTTAATCAGTTTAAATCAGTGAAAATCCTTTTCAATTCACCAAAATTCAGTAAAAAAACCTTTCAAGCCGCCACAATCCAGAAAACTTCATCCCAATATATTTCACCGCATCTTACGGCAGCTTACTATGTTGAAATTATGCCAATCAGCCGGCCCACAGCACGAAGGGCAGAATAATCCAGCGATTATCCTGCCCTCCGGCTTGATGTTTTATATGGGGTTATATATAAAGGGCCGATGGCACAGAGAGGGTGGAAAGGAAAGTATCTCACAAACACCGGCCCCTTATAGCAATTTTATGCTGTATAAATAGTTGCAATCAATATGTATCAGCCCTTAATCCTGATACCCGTCAGGATGCTGCTGATGCCACTTCCAGGCCGTGCCAATTACAGCCTTCACATCGGTGAACTTAGGCTGCCAGCCCAGCACCTGCCTGGCCTTTGCGCTGGAAGCGATAAGCTGTGCCGGGTCCCCGGCGCGGCGCTCACCTATCTCCACCTTGATATCAAGGCCGGTGGCTTCCCTGGCTGCCTCAATCATCTCCTTGACGGAGAAGCCCTGGCCGTTGCCCAGGTTGAAGATGTTGCTCTCACCGCCCCGGCGGAGATAATCTATGGCCAGCACATGGGCGTCTGCCAAATCCAGCACATGGATGTAGTCCCGGAGGCAGGTTCCGTCAGGGGTAGGATAATCTTCCCCAAAGACGGTGATATGGTCACGCTTCCCCAGAGGCACCTGCAAAATCAGCGGAATGAGGTGGGTCTCCGGGCTGTGGTCCTCGCCGATGGAGCCATCCTCGATAGCTCCGGCTGCGTTGAAGTAGCGCAGGGACACATAGCGGATGCCGTTGGCCAGGCTCACCCACTTCATCATCTTCTCCATGATGAGCTTGGACTGGCCATAAGGATTGGTAGGCTCCGTGCGGTCATCCTCCATGATAGGGATACGCTCCGGCTCCCCATAAGTTGCCGCCGTAGAGGAAAAAACAATCTTGTCGATGCCGTGGCGCACCATAGCCTCCAGCAGCACCTGCATGCCATATACATTATTGTTGAAATACTTCAGCGGATTGGTCATGGACTCCCCCACCAGGGAATTAGCCGCAAAATGCACCACCGCATCAATCTTGTTTTCCGTAAAAATCCGGTCGAGAACCTCCGCCTCACGGATATCTCCCTTGTAGAACTTAGCCTTGGGGTTCACCGCCCCCATGTGGCCGGTCTGCAAATTATCCACGATAACTACATCCTCGCCCTTTTCCACCAGCTGATGGACTGTGTGGGAGCCGATGTAACCGGCTCCGCCGCATACCAATATAGACATAATCTCAGTTACACTCCTTTACGAACCTGTCAAAGGCTGCCATGCCCTCTGCATCCCGCTTGAATACCCCGGCATCCGTCAGCACCTGCATGAACACCTTGCCGATTTCGTCCCTGATAATCTGCCCGGCATTTTCTTCATCTATCTCAGGATGAGCCGCCCGGACCTCCTGATACCAGTCAGCATGGACAGCCAGCTGCTCATCATGGGCAATGGTTTCCCTGCCAGAGAGCAGCGCCTCCTTGATTTTCGCCATGTTCTCCTTCAGCCGTGGCGGCAGCACCGCCAGCCCCATTACCTCAATCAAGCCGATGTTTTCCTTCTTGATATGGTGCACGTTGGCATGAGGGTGGAAAATACCCAGAGGGTTTTCCGCGTCAGTGCGGTTGTTGCGCAGCACCAGGTCAAGCTGGTAGGCACTGCCCTGACGGCGGCAAATCGGGGTGATGGTATTGTGAGGCTCCTCACCGGAATAAGCCAGCACTCCCACTGCCTCATCGCTGTACCCACGCCACTTGTTCAGGATGTGCTCCGCCAAATCAATCAGCTGCTGGCGGTTCTCAGAGGTCAGGCGCAATGCGCTCATAGGCCACTTGATCCTGCCAGCCTGCACCTCAGGGAAGCCGGCAAATTCATATTCCTTCTCCAGAGGCGCCTTGGCCATCGCAAAGGTATAGTGCCCCCCCTGATAGTGGTCATGGGACAGGATGGAACCGCCCACGATAGGCAAATCCGCGTTAGAACCGGCAAAATAATGAGGAAAAATCGTCACGAACTCCGTCAGGTTCTCAAAGGTAGCACGGGAAATCTTCATGGGCACATGCTGGCCGTTCAGGATGATGCAGTGCTCGTTGTAGTAGGTATAAGGAGAATACTGCAAAAACCATTCCTGGCCACCAAAATCCAAAGGTATCAGGCGGTGGGTCTGGCGGGCAGGATGATTGGCATGCCCGGCAAAGCCCTCGTTTTCCCGGCACAGGAGGCACTTGGGGTAGCTGGAGGACTTCACCAGCTTGGCCTTGGCAATATCCCTGGGGTCCTTCTCCGGCTTGGACAGGTTGATGGTAATATCCAGGTCACCATACTCCGTGGCAGTTTTCCACACCACATTCTTGTCAATCCGCGCCTTCCTGATGTAGTTGGAAGCAATACTCATCTGGTAATAATGCTCCGTAGCCAGTTCCGGCGAAACAGCATAATCCTCCTTGAAGGCGGCAATCACCTCGGAAGGCCGTGGCATCACGCAGTTCATCAGGTCTGTATCAAACAAATCCCGCTGATTGGCCGTGTCCTCAATAATCCCCTCAGCTGCTGCGTAGTCCAGCAGCCTGCCCAGAATCTCATCTGGCACACTCAGGGCTTCATCCACCTTTTCCGGCACAAATTCATCCAGCCGCAGCTTTGCCAGGAGCAGGTTGGCAGAATAAAATACATCTGACTCCTTGATCAGCCCCTGCTGCAAGGCAAAATTCAGCAGCCTGTTAATCTCGTAATTCATACTCTCGTTCATAGCTCTATCCTCTTACTGTTATAATCACAGTCTATCTGCTTTGTGTACAGCCTTACTTACTGATACTCACAGTTTCTCTCACTGCTTTGTTTACAGCCTCACTTGCAGCCTCGCTTACAGCTTCCTGGTACCATCGGCAATATCTGCTACATAGAAGCTAGGGGCGTAACCGATAATCTCCGTGTACTTTTTGCCTACTACTGCCTTGAAATCCTCTACTGCATCCTTCTTAACAATGGACACGGTGGAGCCCCCAAAGCCGCCGCCTGTCATGCGGGAGCCGATTACGCCCGGCTGCTGCCATGCCAGCTCTGCCAGTGTATCCAGCTCCTTGCAGGTAACCTCATAATCATCCCGGAGGGACTCGTGGGAAGCACGCATCAGCTCGCCAAAGCGCTGGATGTCGTTCAGCTCCAGTGCCTCTACGGCTGTCAGGGTGCGGCGGTTCTCATACACTGCATGATGGGCACGCCTTCTCTCCACCTCATCCGTAATCAGCTCGGCGTTGAAGTCAAACTCAGGGTTGGCAAGGTCACCAAGGGAAGTAATATCCAGCTTCTCCTGCAGCTGCTTCAGGGCATGCTCGCACTGCTGGCGGCGCAGGTTGTACTCGGAATCATTGAGACTGTGAGGCTTGTTGGTATTAGTAATCACGATGCAGGCATCCCGGAGGTCCAGCTTGCTGTAACGGTATCTCAAGGTGTTGCAATCCAGCAGGATAGCGCAGTCCTTCTTGCCCATGCCTACGGCA
>JALFXV010000057.1 GCA_022786545.1 Selenomonadaceae bacterium | reverse complement strand
AGTATGTTATAGTAGTAACTGTGAAAAACAGATATGCCTTAGAATTTTGCTTATGAGGTGATTGTATGTTTAAAGAATTAGCTTACTACGATGGAAAGATTGGTACCCCTGACGAGGTAATGATTCCATTCAATGACCGTTCACATTTCTTTGGCGATGGCGTTTATGATGCCACTATTGGCGGCAATCATGTGGTGTATCTTTTGGAAGACCATCTGGACAGGTTCTACACCAGCGCCAATTATTTTGACATCAAGATTCCGATGGGCAAGCGGGAGCTGGGAGAGCTGCTCACCGACCTGTTGCGCCAGGTGGAAGGGGAAACCCATTTCGTTTACTGGCAGGTAACCCGTGGCGTGGCATCCCGTGACCATGCCTATGGCAAGGAGATGCCGGGCAAGCTGTGGGTATGGATTAAGCAGTCCAAGGCAGGTGACCCTGACAAGGAATTGAAGCTGATTGTCCGTCCTGATACACGTTTCCAGCATGGCAACGCCAAGACGCTGAATCTGCTGCCTGCTGTCATGGGCACTGAGCTGGCTGTTCGTGCTGGTGCTGACGAGTGCGTTCTGCATCGTGACGGCTTTGTGACCGAGTGCTGCCACAGCAATATCCAGATTTTGAAGGATGGCATGCTGATTGCCCATCCTGATGACCAGTATATTCTCCGGGGGATTGCCAAGACCCACATGATTGAGGCCTGCCGCAGGCTGGGAATCACTGTGATGGAGCGTCCGTTCAGCCTGGAAGAGATGTATGATGCGGATGAGGTTATCGTGACTGCTTCCTCCAAGATGTGCCAGCATGCCTGCGAGATTGAGGGCAGGAAGGTAGGTGGCAAGGACCCTGAGACTTTGCACCGCATTGAGAAGGAAGTTATTCAGGAGTATCTTGACTATACTGGCAAGGCAACCTTGCTGGACTAAAAATAAATATTTTCGATTGGAATGGGCCAATCAGCTGATATGAATAGATTTCTGTCAGTTGATGGCCCTTTGTTGTTTTTTCAGGCAAAGTTTTTCACAATGTATACAAAAAATGAAATGAATAAATTTTTGATAATTTTCATGAATTTTGGAGGAGTAGCATGAGCTGTGTAAATTTAAGCTGTGTGGATTTGAACTGCGATTTGGGCGAAAGCTTTGGTGCCTACAGGATGGGCATGGACGAGGCGGTGGTGCCCCATGTTACCTCTATCAACGTGGCCTGCGGCTATCATGCCGGTGACCCGCTGATTATGGAAAAGACCATGACGCTGGCGGCAAAACATGGCGTGGCTGTGGGGGCTCATCCGGGATTTCCAGATTTGCTGGGCTTCGGGCGGCGGCCTATGGCTGTGACGCCGGAGGAGGCAGGCGCCTATGTGAAATACCAGCTGGGAGCACTGATGGCCTTTGCCAAAAGCCACGGCCTGAAGCTGCAGCATGTGAAGCCTCATGGGGCGCTATATAACATGGCGGCCAAGGATGCAAAGCTGGCCCGGGGGATTGCCCAGGCGGTGGCCAGTGTGGACAAGGGCATTTATCTTATGGGGCTGGCTGGCTCTGTCATGCTTGAGGAGGCGGAAAAGGCGGGGCTGCCTGTCATCAGCGAGGTCTTTGCCGACCGGGCCTACAATGATGATGGTTCCTTGGTGAGCCGCAGCCTGCCGGGGGCGGTCATCCATGATGCGGCTGAGGCGGCAGCAAGGGCCGTGAAAATGGCCAGGGAAAACAAGGTTGTCAGCATAAATGGCAAAATTATAGACATCAAGGCAGACAGCATCTGCGTGCATGGGGATAATGAGGCGGCGATTGAGCTGGTGAAAAAAATCCGTGCTTCCCTGGCGGCGGAAGGGATTGCCGTGGGAAATTTTCAGGCGGAATCAAATGCAATATAAATGCAATATAATGTAATAAGCGTAATATGATGCAATAAGAAGCAATCAGTATTATGCAGGCTGTTGTTTGAGATAAAAAGGAAATGGGGTGACAGGCTTGGCAAAAGCAGCGATTCCTGCCGGGGTGCGCTTTTTGGTGCTGGGTGACAGCGCGGTTTCCGTGGAGTTCGGGCAGGAGATAAGGCTGGAAATCAATCGCAAGGTCATGGCGCTGCGGGACTGCGTGGAACGGGCTGCGGCAGAGGGAGAGCTCAGGGGGATTGTGGAGACTGTTCCCACCTATTGTTCCCTGATGATATTGTATGATTCGCTGGTGCTGGGCTATGATGAGCTGGTGGCGAAGCTGGCGGACATTGCCGGCGGCATCAGGCTGGCTGATGAGGCTGAAAGGACGGTTGTGGAAATCCCTGTAGTGTACGGGGGCGAGTACGGCCCTGACCTGGAGGAAGTGGCAGAAAGGCACGGCATGACGGCAGAGGAAGTAATCCGGCTGCATGCTGCCCCTGAGTACCCCGTGTATATGCTGGGGTTTGTGGCTGGCTTTCCGTATCTGGGCGGCATGGATGAGAGGCTTGCTACCCCTCGGAAGAAGTCGCCCCGGCTGAAGATTGCCGCTGGCAGCGTGGGCATTGCCGGAGGGCAGACGGGAATTTATTCTGTGGAGTCACCGGGGGGATGGCAGATTATTGGCCGCACTCCCCTGAAGCTGTACGATGGGGCAAGTGAAAATCCCGTGCTGCTGTCGGCAGGCAGCTATGTGAAATTCAAGCCGATTTCGGAGGCTGAATACAAGGCCATAGCTAATTATAGTAAATAGTGTTATTGAATATTTTTTGTGAAATTGCGGTGGGTGAGAAGATGGCAGGTATCAGGGTGATAAATGGCGGTATGCTGACTACTGTGCAGGACAAGGGCAGGTATGGATATCAGGCCAGCGGCATGCAGGTTTCAGGGGTAATGGACAGGACAGCTGCCCTGCTGGCAAATGCCCTGGTGGGCAACGAGGAACTTTCAGGGGATGCTGCTGTGCTGGAAACCACTTATCTGGGGCCGGAGCTGGAGTTTGAGCAGGATGCCCTGGCAGCTGTTGCCGGAGGCATGCCGGATGTGCAGCTGGACGGCGTACCTGTTAAGCCGTATAGAACTATAGCCATCAAGGCCGGGCAGCGGCTGAAGGTGGCCGGGCAAAAGTCAGGTATCAGGGCTTATATTGCGGTGTCAGGCGGCTTTGCTACAGACAGGGCACTGGGCAGCAGGTCTACAAACCTGAAGCTGGGGCTGGGCGGCTTGCGTGGGCGCAGGCTGGAGACTGGCGATATATTGCCGTTGGGAAAGCCAGGTGCGTATGCTGCCAGGGCACTGTCAGGCAGGGCGCGCCTCAGGGCTTTGCCTGAACAGCATGTGGAGGCCCTGCTGAAGAGAGGCCTTTTGGCAGGGGCTGATGGCGGCAAAATCAGGCAGATACGGGTGATTTTGGGGCCTCAGGATGATTACTTTGCAACGGATGCCATAGAGTCCTTTGCCGGTTCGGTGTATACCATCTCCAGCAATTCTGACCGCATGGGCTACAGATTGCAAGGGGCGGCAGTGGCAAAGGCAAAACAGCAGGATTTGATTACGGATGGCATCGTCTGCGGCTCTATTCAGATTCCGCCGGACGGGCAGCCCATCATCATGCTGGCGGACCATCAGACTACGGGAGGCTATCCTAAGCTTGCCACGGTGGCCACGGCGGATTTGCCGCTTTTGGCCCAGTCCATGCCCGGTGACAGGCTGCAGTTCAGGCTGATTTCCGTGCAGGAGGCCCAGCAGCTTTTGCGGCAGCAGCATGAGGACTTGGCAGAGATTATCCGGTCAATGGAGGCACAGACGGCGGCTGACCTGCCAGCAGCACAGGCCGGGGGCAGGCAGTTCAGGCTGAAGATAAATGGCGAAGTTTTTGAGGTGTCTGTAAGGCAGATATGAGGCAGATATGAGGCAGATGTGAGGCAGATGTGAGTGTCAGCCTGATGCGGCTAGAAGTTTGATGTGCTTGCAAATTTTATGAGACTACAAGGCAGGAGTGATTTTCATGGTAGATTATAGCAAGGCAAGGCCGGAGGATGTGTGGCTGAAAATACGGCAGGGCGAAATTACGGGGCAGACTTCCGGCATGTGCAACGGCTATGCCCAGGCGAATCTGGTGATTATGCCGGAGGAATACGCCGGGGACTTTGAGCGGTTTGCCCGGCAAAATCCCAAGCCATGCCCGCTGCTGGAGGTTATTCATGGCAGCCGGTATGTGCAGGATATGGGCAGGGGGGCAAATATCCTGACGGATATTCCCAAGTACCGCATCTTTGAGCATGGGGTGCTGGTGAAAGAGGTGACGGATGCTACCCCTTATTGGCAGGATGATATGGCGGTTTTCCTGATTGGCTGCAGCTTTTCCTTTGAGGAAGCCCTGATGGAGGCGGGCATCGATGTGCGCCATATCTCAATGGGCCGGAATGTGCCTATGTTCCGCACCAAGGTCATGACAGAGCCGGCCGGGCCTTTCAGGGGGGAGCTGGTGGTCAGCATGCGGCCTATGACGCCGGAGGATGCAGGCCGGGCCAACGAGATTACGGGGCGTTTTCCCAATGTGCACGGCGCGCCTGTGAATATCGGGGAGCCGGAAAAGCTGGGGATTACGGACTTGATGAAGCCGGACTATGGTGACCCGGTGGATATCCTGCCGGGGGAGATTCCTGTCTTCTGGGGCTGCGGCGTTACCCCTCAGTCGGTGATTGAGCATGCGAAGCTGCCGCTGGTGATTACCCATGCGCCGGGGCACATGTTTATTACCAACATGAAAAATGACCAGGTTAATGACTTTTTGGAACGCAAAAAGAGCAGATAAAGGGCGTATACATGATAGCTGGAGGTGTGTTTGCTGTGGGATTTTTTAGGAGATTGGATGAAGTCATGCGCTATGACCCTGGCAACAGGGGGCTTTTGGCCAATGCGCCTGCCAACCCCTTGGACAGGCTGCAGGAGGCTTTGACAGATATTAAAGGTGTGGTTATCCTGACCGGCTTTCCGGTGAGGCTGGGGCTGCACAATTTTACCGGGGAGACGGATGGGCCCCTGGGGGCTGCCAATCTGGCCTTTGCCTTTGAATCCATCGGCGTGCCGGTGTGGCTGCTGACTGATGAGGAAGCCTACTGGGTGGTGAATGCGGCAGTGACCAGGCGTGGCTGCAAATGCCGTCCCCTCATGCTGCCAAGGTATGAGGCGGATGAATTTATTGCCGCCCAGCTGGATGCCATTCACCCCAGCCACGTGCTGACCATCGAGCGTCCCGGCAAGGCACGGGACGGGCATTATCACAATATGCGGGGGGGCATCATCGATGCCATGTTTGTGGATGCTTCCAGCATTATGGAAGCCGCCAGGGAACGAGGCATTACTACCATTTCCATCGGTGACGGCGGCAACGAAATCGGCATGGGGGCCCTAGCGGAGACTATCGAGCGGTATGTCCCTCACGGGGAGGACATCTGCGCCAGGGAGGTGGCTGATATAGCCCTCATCAGCGGTGTCTCCAACTGGTGGGGCTGGGGGGTCAGTGCCCTGCTGTCCAGGATGTACGGCATCAACCTGCTGCCTTCTGATGATATGGAACGGGGCATGCTGCATGAGATGGTGCTGGCTGGCAGCGTGGACGGCTGCACGAAGAAACCGGAGGAAACGGTGGACAACCTGCCGATGGAGGTGCATCTGGGTGTTTTGAGCAATGTCAGGTCAGCCATGCTGGAAAAATAGCTTGCAGGTGATTGACAGATATATGGCGCATCAGTTTAGCTGTTTATGGAATAAATTGCTGTTTATAGATAAATTCGCTGCGGCATTAATAAAGATAATAGAAAAAACTTAAAAAACTGCAAAAAAACGGTGCAGGGGACGTTTCTCTGACCGCTTTTTTTGTTGGAAATTTTCTGGCTTTTGATTATTTTTTGCCTGTCGGGTGTGGAGCTGGAATTTTAAAGTATTTGTGCAGTGGACTGGTTTGACGGTTGTGCGCAAAGGCTATAAAATATGTTCACTGTGCCTGTGTATTGATTTCTATATTGCCTGATATGCTGCTGGCGGCATGGGCTATGTATTAGTTGATATCTGGCAGCTTTGGATGCTTGATAATTTAAGGAAATGTGTTAGGGGTTGTTAGTGGATGGAAAATTTTTCAGTTCTGGTGAATGAGCTGGATGCCCTGATCTGGAGCATGGCATTGGTCAGCCTCTGCCTGGGAGCGGGGCTGTATTTGTCCTTTCGCCTGGGCTTTCCCCAGGTGCGGCTGATTGGGGAGATGGTGCGGCTGCTTTTTGGTGACAAGAAAAGCGAGCATGGCATTTCTTCCTTTCAGTCATTTGCCACTACCGTGGGGGCCAGGGTCGGCATGGGCAATATTGCCGGTGTGGCTACGGCGATTTTTATCGGCGGGCCGGGCTCTATCTTCTGGATGTGGATAATTACTTTTATCGGTGCGGCTTCCGCCTTTACGGAGTCAGTGCTGGGACAGGCCTACAAGATAAAGAATTCCAGCGGCGTGTTCATGGGCGGCCCTGCCTACTACCTGGAGCATGGCCTGAAGTGCAAAAATTATGCCAGGCTTTTTGCGGTGCTGGCGGTGCTGGGGCCGGGGCTTTTGCTGCCGGGGGTGCAGATAAACTCCCTGGTGCTGGTATTTGAGGAAGCTTTTGCAGTGGACCGCACCATCGTGGGCTTTATCTGCTGCGCTTTGCTGGCCTTTATCATCTTCGGCAGCATCAAGCGCATTTCCAAGGTGGCAGAAATCCTGACGCCTTTTATGTGCCTGATTTATATGGGCTTTGCAGCCATTATCCTGGGGATGAATTTTGATGAGATTCCGGGGATGCTGCAGCTGATTGTCACCTCCGCCATAGGCGTTGAGCCGCTGTTTGCCGGGATTATCGGTTCCGCTGTTTCTTGGGGCGTCAAGCGGGGCATTTACTCCAACGAGGCCGGCATGGGCTGCGGCGCCATTGTGTCGGCGGCGGCGGAGACTTCCCATCCTGCCAAGCAGGGGCTGATACAAGCCTGCTCTATCTATGTGGATACCCTGCTGATTGGCACGGCCACGGCCTTGATTATCATGCTGACAGGCACTTATAATGTGTCTGATGGCCAGGGGGGGCTGCTGTTTAGCAGCATTGGCGATATTGAGGCCGGCATCAAGTGGGCCCAGTACGCCCTGATGAATACCTTCGGGGCATGGAGCGGCAAGGTGCTGGCGGTGATTATCGTGCTGTTCGTGTTTACTTCCCTGACTGGCTACTGCTATCAGGCAGAGGCCAATATCCGCTACCTGTTCAAGCGCAACAAGCTGGCCCTGAATACCGTACGGATTATTTTCGTGCTGGCTTCCTTCTTTGGCTGCCTGGTAAATGCGGATGCTATCTGGGCATTGGGGGATATCGGCTACGGCCTGCTGGGCTGGGCGAATATCATCGCCATTATCCTGATGGCACCAAAGGCGGTGGCAATCCTCAGGGACTATGAGCAGCAGAAAAAAGATGGCCGGGACCCTGTTTTTGCTCCTGAGAATTTCGGTATTGACGATTATACCGGGGCATGGGATAAATACAAAAATCAATAGTTGATAGTTGATAGCTAAAAAGCGGGCTGCTCCCATCTTCTAGGAACAGCCCGTTTAATATTATTTACAGATGTGTTCTTTAGTGTGAGACTATTATAGTGCCATGCAGCTTAGAAAAGGGGCAGCATCTCGGCACTCAGCTCCTTCATGCACTTCTTGAAGGCTCCCCGCTTGGCGCGCAGGTCGCTGTAGAAGGAATCATCTTCGTTGTTGGAAACCTTGCTCTTGAGGATTTTTTCCCTGTCAATCAGGAAGGCGTTAAGCTGGATGGAGGCGCGGGATTTTTCCCCGGACTCCGTGAGGGTAAAGGCAAAGTGCTTTTCCACTACCGGGTCCTTGACAATCATCACCAGCACCTTGTCTACCCCTAGGTATTCCGGCAGGGCCAGCAGGTCATCCTTGGCTGGCTGCTGTTCCTCCAAAAAGCCCTTGTCCAGCCAGTATTCCTGGTATTTGCTCTGAATGTCGGCCCCCAGGGCAATCTGGCCGGCGTGGGGATTGTTCTTCAGAAAGTGGTTTTCAATCATGGTGAAATACTGGGTGGACTTGAAATCGTTGCTGCCCATCAGCAGGATGGCTACCTTGTCCTTGCCGTTGCTGCCCTGAGCGGCGGCACTGCATACCCCTGCCAGCAGCAGGAGGCTCATGGTTAGGGCGGAGATAAAAATTAATAATTTCTTCATGTTCATTCCTCATTTCTTATTTTCTAATTTTTCGCTGTTCTTTTTTCTATCTGCAAAAATTTTCCACGGAGGTTTATATTAGACAAATTTTGTGAAATTCCTGCTTTTGGCCTGCTGCAAGGGAGATTTTTACATCAATTCATGCCGTTTCCTGTCCATCCATGTCCATTCAGCTCAGCTTCTGTATCTTATACGCAAAAAGGCGGAGATGATTACAGCCGGTGGAAAAATTTTTCTCCGCTTCATGACAGTATGCAGGAAACTCCCGGCAGCCTGGCAGGGCTGTTTCTGATATGGACATTTCCGACTTTTTTTGTTAAAATTAAGAGTCAATAAACAAGTGAAATCTATGGAAAAATATTAAAAGGATGATAGAAAAGGTGACAGAAAACAAAAAATATGTAAAATTTTTAACCTACGGCTGCCAGATGAATTTCAGCGATGCGGAGCGCATGGAAGGTGAACTGGCAAAAATCGGCTATGAGCCAACGGAGAGCATGGAGCAGGCGGACCTCATCATGATTAATACCTGCTGCGTGCGGGAGACGGCAGAGGACAAGGTGTATGGCAAGATTGGCGAAATCAAGGGCCTGAAGCGGAAAAATCCTGATTTGCTGCTGGGCATCACCGGCTGCATGGCCCAGAAGGAAGGGGAAAAGCTCATTAAGAGGGCGCCTCATATTGATTTTGTGCTGGGCACCAACAAGATTCATGAGGTAGTCAGCACCGTGCAGAAGCTGGAGGCTGCCAGCGTCAAGCATGTGGTGGATACGGAAATCAAGGAAAGCGAAATGCCGGAGGATGTGGCAATCCACAGAAAAACTGCCCTGTCGGCCTGGATTCCTATCATGTACGGCTGCAATAATTTCTGCACCTACTGCATCGTGCCATATGTGAGGGGCAGGGAACGGAGCCGCCTGCCGGAGGATATTGTGAAAGAGGTACAGGAAGCGGCAGCGCAAGGGTTCAAGGAGATTACTTTGCTGGGACAGAATGTGAACTCCTACGGCAAGGACCACGGCAAAGCCAGCTTTGCGGAGCTGCTGGCGATGGTGGACAAGGTGGAGGGCATTGAGAGGATTCGCTACATGACTTCCCATCCCAAGGATTTAAGCGATGAAGTAATTGAGGTCATCAAGAACAGCCGCCATATCTGCAAGCATTTCCATCTGCCTGTGCAGTACGGCAGCAACAGGATTTTGCAGGCCATGAACCGTGTCTATACGGTGGAGGGGTATCGGGAGCTGGTGAGGAAGATAAGGGCAGCTGTGCCGGAAGCCAGCCTGACTACAGATTTGATTGTAGGCTTTCCTGGGGAAACCGAGGAGGACTTCCAGCAGCTGATGGAGTTTCTGGCTGAGATACGCTATGACCAGGCATATACCTTTATTTACTCCAAGCGTTCCGGCACTCCGGCGGCAGAGATGGAAAATCAGGTGGATGACCGCTGCAAGCATGAGCGGCTGAACAGGCTGATGGAGCTGCAGAACAGCATCAGCCTGGAAATCAACCAGCAGCTGGTTGGCAAGACGGTTGAGGTCATGGTGGAAGGGCCAAGCCAGACGGATGATACTGTCTGGACGGGCCGCACCGATACCAACAAGATTGTGCTCTGGAAGCATTCTGGCAGCGAAAAGCCGGGGGATTTGGTGCAGGTGAAGATACAAACTGCCCAGACCTGGCTGCTTAAAGGCGAACTAGATTAAGGGAGATTGGCATTATTTAAAGGAGATTGGCACTAATGGAACTTACCCCGATGCAGCAGCAGTATATGGAAATCAAAGAAGCTCATCCTAACGAGATTTTATTCTTTCGTCTGGGAGACTTTTATGAGATGTTCTTTAAGGATGCGGAGATAGTATCCAGGGAACTGGGCCTTACCCTGACCAGCCGCAGCGGGGACGTGGCGAAAAATCCCATGTGCGGCATCCCTTATCATGCGGTGGATAGCTATCTGGGCAAGCTGGTAACCAAGGGCTACCGGGTGGCTATTGCCGAGCAGATTGGGGACCCCAAGGCCAAGGGGCTGACCAAGCGTGAGGTGGTCAAGGTGGTCACCCCGGGCACCATCCTGGAGGAAAGCGCACTGAAAGCCGCCCAGAACAATTATATTGCCCTGGTGTATGAGCAGGAGGAACTGCTGGTGCTGGCAGGGGCGGATATTTCCACCGGCGAGTGCTTTTATTGCATCTACAAGGGGGCTGACCGCCAGCAGGGGCTGTATGATGAATTGTATCGCATCATGATGCCGGAACTGCTGGTGCTGGGGGAACTGTCCTGCCGCCGGGAACTGGAGGAGTTTGTGTCCCTCAGGATGGCAAGCTGCCTATTTACGGATATTGAGGCGCCGGTGAAGAACGTGCAGGACCTTCTGGTGCAGCATTTTGATATTAACAACCGCCCGGCGGAGCCCCTGGCGGAGGTGGCGGTGGCTACCTTGCTGGGGTATCTCCATGACACGGTGCGGACGGATTTGACACACCTTTCCCAGCTGACCAGGCTGGATTATTCGGAAAATCTGGTGGTGGATACCTGCACCCTGCGCAATCTGGAGATTACCAGGAATCTCCGGGACGGAGGCAAGAAGGATACCCTGCTGGATGTGCTGGATTTTACCCATACGGCTATGGGAACCAGGCTCCTGAAGAAGTGGCTGGAATATCCCCTGATGAACATCGGCAAAATCAATCAGCGGCTGGACAGCGTGGAGGAGCTGGCAGGGGACTTTCTCATGCGGCAGCAGCTGCAGGCAGCCTGCAAGAGCATCTATGACTTTGAGCGGCTTTTAACCCGCATTGAGGTGGGCAGTGCCAATGCCAGGGATTTGGCGGCGCTGCGTACCTCTTTTATGGCGCTGCCGGATATTCATGTAGCCCTGGCCGGGGCAAAGTCAAGGCTTTTGCAGAAGTGCCGTAACGGCATCCATCTCTATGAGGATTTTGTGGATTTGCTGCAGCGGGCTATCGTGGATGAGCCGGGGCTGACCATCCGTGACGGGGGGATTATCCGTGACGGCTACAATGAGGAGCTGGACCAGTACCGGCTGATTTCCCGTGACAGCAGGCAGCTTTTGCAGCAGATGGAGGAGCAGGAGAAGGAAAAAACCGGCATCCGCTTTTTGAAAATCGGCTACAACAAGGTTTTTGGCTACTATATCGAGGTGCGCAACAGCGGTGCGGACAAGGTGCCGCCTCATTATGTCCGCAAGCAGACCCTGGCCAATGCGGAGCGGTATATTACGGAGGAATTGAAGGAGTTTGAGACGAAAATCCTGGGGGCGCAGGAGAAGATTGTTTCTATTGAGTATAATCTCTTTGTGGAAATCCGTGATGCAATAAAAGAAAAGCTGGGGGATATTCAGGCTACGGCCCGGGAGATTGCCCGGCTGGATGTGCTGACCGGGCTGGCGGAGGCGGCGGCCAGCTATAACTATGTGCGGCCGCGGCTGGCCAATAACGGCCAGATAGATATCAAGGACGGCAGGCATCCTCTGGTGGAGAGAATCCTCCAGCGGGATTTGTTCGTGCCCAACGATACTAGGCTGAACCATGAGGACTGCGAGATTATGCTGATTACCGGGCCCAATATGGCGGGCAAGTCCACCTATATGCGGCAGACGGCGCTTCTTGTGCTGATGGCGCAGATTGGCAGCTTTATCCCGGCACGGGAGGCAGTGATTGCGCCGGTAGACAGGATTTTTACCCGCATCGGCGCCAGTGATGATCTGGTCAGCGGCCAGAGCACTTTTATGGTAGAGATGAATGAGGTGGCGCAGATTTTGAAGTATGCCACCAGTGACAGCCTGGTGATTCTGGATGAGATAGGCAGGGGAACCAGCACCTTTGACGGCATGAGCATTGCCCGGGCGGTGATAGAGCACATCAGGGAAAAGGTGCATGCCAAGACCTTGTTTGCCACCCACTACCATGAGCTGACGGATTTGGAAGATGACAAAATCAGGAATTTCCGTATTGCTGTCAAGGAAAAGGGCAGGGATATTACCTTCTTGCGGCGGATTATTGCCGGGGCGGCGGATAAGTCCTACGGCATCCATGTGGCGAGGCTGGCAGGCCTGCCCAAGGCTGTGACAGGCAGGGCGGAAAAGATTCTGGCAACCCTGGAAAAAGGGGAAGCTGTACCTGATGTGAGAGCTGCAAGAGATATGGGAGCAGGTAGTGCTGATAATGTTAAGCC
>JALFXV010000033.1 GCA_022786545.1 Selenomonadaceae bacterium | reverse complement strand
GAGCTGGAGATAATTCATTCAATTTCATCTGTCTATTGCACCTCCCTGAACTCAAGCCTGCTCTTCAACAGTAATGAGATGCTCAACCTTGTGGAGCTGGCCACGGATGGACTCATTATCTGGAAGCTCAACTGAGGAATTCAACTTCTTTAAACCCAATGCCTTAATGGTCTTGCGCTGGGTTTCAGGTCTGCCAATCAGGCTTCTGGTCAGAGTAATCTTCAACTTTGCCATTATCAAATCCTCCTTAACCCAAAAGTTCCTGTACAGTCTTGCCGCGGAGCTCAGCAACCTTCTCAGCCTGCTTCAGCTGCTCAAGACCCTTCAAAGTTGCGCGAACCATGTTGTTAGGATTGGAGGAACCCAGAGACTTGGTCAGGATATCCTTAATACCTGCAAGCTCAAGAACCGCACGGGCTGGGCCACCAGCGATAACACCGGTACCTTTTGCTGCCGGCTTCATGAGCACACGGCCTGCACCGAAGATACCAATCATCTCATGAGGAATGGTGGTATCCTTCAGGGAAACATCAATCAAATTCTTCTTGGCATCCTCGACGCCCTTGCGAATTGCCTCAGGTACCTCTGCTGCCTTGCCCAGGCCTGCACCAACCTGTCCCTTCTCGTTACCAACAACTACCAATGCGCTGAAGGAGAAGCGACGGCCGCCCTTAACAACCTTTGCAACTCGGTTAATATATACAACTTTTTCCTGGAACTCAGGAGTCTCGTTGTCAATTCTAGCCATTAATGTACCTCCTTTACAAATTTTAGAATTTCAGGCCTGCTTCACGAGCTGCCTCAGCAAGTGCTGCAACACGGCCATGATATACATAACCACCACGGTCGAATACTACCTCGGTAATGCCCTTCTCCAGGGAACGCTTGGCAATAGCTTCGCCGATTGCCTTTGCAGCCTCTACATTGCCGCCGTAGTTCTGGAAATCCTTGTCCTTTGTGCTGGCAGATACGAGAGTAACACCATTAACATCATCAATAACCTGTGCGTAGATGTTGCTCAAGCTACGGAATACGTTAAGACGTGGTCTCTCAGCAGTGCCGGAAATGTGATTGCGTACACGCAGGTGACGCTTCTGACGAGCCTTATTCTTATCTTCCTTAACAAACACTGTCGGTTACTCCTTTCTGCTAATTATTTCTTGCCTTTCGCGCCGGCCTTACCAACCTTGCGACGAACAAACTCACCTTCATACTTAATACCCTTGCCCTTATAAGGTTCAGGTCTTCTGTAATCACGGATTTTTGCGGAAATTGCACCAACAACCTCCTTGTCGATACCGCTTACTACAATCTTAGTAGCAGCAGGGCACTCAAACTTGATGCCCTCTGGCGGCTCAACAACTACAGGATGGGAGAAGCCCAAAGCCAGCTCCAGGTTCTTGCCCTTGACAGCAGCTCTGTAACCAACACCAGTGATCTCCAGAGTCTTTGCGTAACCTGCGCTTACACCAACAACCATGTTATTGATGAGGGTACGGCTCAGGCCGTGCAAGGACCTGTGATCCTTATTATCAGAAGGACGCTCTACAGTGAGAGTATTCTCCTCAACGTTAATCTTCATGTCCGGATGAATGTTGCGTACCAATTCACCCTTAGGACCCTTTACAGTCACCTTATTGCCATCCTCAACCTTAACGGTAACGCCGGCAGGGATAGTGATAGGTGCTCTACCAATTCTTGACATTAGTACACCTCCTAGCTTCTAAATAATTACCAAATATAAGCTACGACCTCGCCGCCGAGACCAGCCTTGCGAGCATCCTTATCGCTCATAATTCCCTTGGAAGTGGAAATGATGGCGATACCCAAACCGCCGAGAACGCGAGGGAGCTCAGCTGCCTTTGCATACTGGCGCAGGCCAGGCTTGGAAATACGCTTAATACCAGTAATTACCTTTTCACGATTAGGGCCATACTTCAGGGAAACAGTGATTACACCCTGCTTGCCATCCTCAGTGAAGGTGTAGTCCTTGATGAAACCCTCTTCCTTGAGTACCTCAGCAATAGCCTTCTTAATCTTGGAACCAGGGATTTCTACCTTCTCATGGAATACGGAATTTGCGTTGCGCAGACGAGTCAGCATGTCTGCAATAGGATCAGTCATTACCATGTAAATCGATATCCTCCTTTCAAAATTTCGTGAGAGCACATAGGCTCACTTGATAGATTATATCAAAATTTGTGGTGGGTTGTCAATATATTTCAATATATTGTTGGGTAATTTATGGGCATTTTCGTGATTTTTGATTCGTGCACTCTGTTCAGACATAAAAATGGGGG
Organism: Selenomonadaceae bacterium; assembly: GCA_022786545.1. GTDB lineage: Bacteria > Bacillota > Negativicutes > Selenomonadales > Selenomonadaceae > Anaerovibrio. The sequence goes on along the minus strand of JALFXV010000033.1, from coordinate 7,039 downwards.
CAGGTAGCGGCAGTACCCATAGAAAAACACGCTCTCGCTCTTAGCACAGCCTCACGCTTCTAAGCTCCTGCATCGCTTACGCTCGCACTCGCTAAGAAGCGAGGCTGCACCCAAGGTTTTCTTTGGGTACATGCCGCACCTGCCCGCTCTTTGTCTGAACAGATACAACAGAATAATTAACTGATATCCCTCGCCCATATTGATAAAGATTTTGTGTATTCAAATTACCAAACCTATGATATAATAATAGCACAGATTGCAAATTACAGTGTACATGACTGAAAGAGGGCAGATAGCAGTGATGAAGGAAAGACAACCCAAATACACTGTCAAAGATACAGTCTTTCGATATATGTTTTCTGATAAGAAATATCTTATACAGCTGTATCAGGCATTGCAGCCAAATGATAAGACTATAACTAAAGATGATTTGGACATTGTTACCTTGCAGTCCATCCTGATGAACGGCATATATAATGATCTTGGCTTCATGGTCAGAGGCAATCAGCTGATGATATTGGTATAAGCACAATCCACCTGGTCAGCAAACATAGTTGTCCGTTCCTTGATGTATCTGATGAGTACCTATCAGGATTACTTTACGAAAAATAAAGTCCAGCTTTATGGCAGCAAGAAAGCTGATATGCCAAAGCCTGAGCTGTACGTTATCTACACTGGTGATAAAGAACATCATCCTGATATATTGTCTCTGAAGGATGAATTTTTTCCTGATACGGATTGCTGCATAGATGCCAAGGTGAAAATTATCTATCTCAGCGACAGGGATGATATTATAAATCAATACATCGGCTTTTGCAGGGTATTCAATGAACAGGTTGCCCTGCATGGCAGAACCTTAACAGCGGCAAAAGAAATTATTAGGATTTGCCGCGATAAAAATCTGCTGACAGAATACTTGAGTGAAAGAGAGAAGGAGGTTGAGGATATCATGCTTACCTTATTTGACCAGGAAAAGATTTGGAATATTGAAAGAGATAATATCAGAGCAGCAGCTTTGGCGGATGGTATCAGCCTTGGCATCAGCCAGGGGGCTGCCGAAAAGGAGCAAAATATGATTGTTGGTATGTTAAAGGAAAATGTCAACATCAACACTATTGCCAAGATTGCACAAATGACAGTGGAGCAGGTTGCAGCTATTGGCAAAAAAGCAGCCGTGCTATAAATAGCACAACAAATATTGGATTATTCTGTTGTATCTGTTCAGACAAGAAAAGGATGGGTTGCGGCATGTGCCATCAGAAACCTTTGTTGTGCCTCGGTGCTTAGCGAGTCGCAAGCCGTAAGGCGCAGCGAGAGCTTAGCAGCCGCTAGGCACAACTAGGAGCGAGAGCGTGTTTCTGAGGGCAATGCCGTAGACCATCCCCCTTTTAGTCTGAACAGAATCCACGAAGTATCAAATTACGTCAGTTCATGCACGAAGTAACAACCAAGCACTACGATAAACTGAAATTTACAAAAACCAAACTTATGATATAATAATTGCAAGAATTAATACTACAATATAGGTGGTGAGTATAATGGGAGAGAAGGATATATCACAGAAAAATTTTGAATCCTATAATGATGTGGTAGCCGATATAGTAAATGGCAGCCTCTTTGATGGCGAGGATTACATCAAGGAAGAAAGCCTCATAGATGCACAGCCCTTCTCACAGTATAAGGCCGATGATGGCACCCTCCATGAGCTGGAACGTGATGTTGCCAAATATTGCGTGGATACTAATTGCAACATACGGCTTGCTATGATAGGCGTTGAAAATCAGATAGCCATTGACTTTGATATGCCACTGCGCGTTATGGGCTATGACGGAATATCTTATCGTGATGAGATTAATCTTGATAAGATAGTAGTGGATAAATCTACTGGCCAAAAACGCAGAATACGCCACAAGCGTTATCCTGTACTTACGTTAATTTTGTACTTTGGCGAAAATCCTTGGAAAAAGCCGCTTTGCCTGTACGATGTAATCGATGTACCTGACAAGCTAAAGCCATACATCAATGATTTCAAGCTGAACATCATTGATGTGCCACGGCTGACACCGGAACAGGTAAAGCGTTACAAAGGTGATTTTCAAATAATCGCTGATTATTTCGTCCAGCGTAACAGCGGCAAGGAATATGTTCCGCCTGATAAACCTATTCAGCATGTGGACAGCATGTTAAAACTAATGTCAGTTCTAACAAGGGATAAGCGTTATTCTGACTGGCTGAATGAAGATTCAGCTACAAAGGAGGAAATGAATATGTGTGAGGTACTAGATAAAATAGTAGCGCGCGGTGAAGCAAGAGGCGAAATACGCGGAACTCAAAAAACATTAGTGAACCTGGTAAAAAAGAATTTGTTGTCCATACGCGATGCAGCTTTGGAAGCAGGCATGAGCGAAGAAGCTTTTAAAAAGCTGGCCAAAGCGATGTAAGTATATCGCTTTATCATTCTGCTGTATCTGTTCAGACAAGAAAGGGATGGGTTGCGTAACCCATCCCTTTCTTGTCTGAACAGAATCCGCGAACCAGCGAAACTCATCCGTTAATGGTCCAAACATCTCGAACTTTCACGGCGATACACTGAAATTCATTCAGTGTATTCAACTGCCGTATTTTTGCCATGATGCTTTGCCTCATACAGTGCCTTGTCAGCCAGCCCTGCCAGCACGGCAACATCATCCCCAAAGTCAGGGTGCAGCACATATCCCAGGGAAGCCGTCACGCCTATATCTGGACACTCAGCCCGGCACCTGTCCCCCACATAGTTCACAAAATCGCTCATCATCTGCCCCACATAGCTTCTGTCCGCATTCAGATACATCATGATGAACTCGTCACCGCCAATCCTCCCCAGCACGGCGTCATTACCGAAATAGCTGCGCATGGCGTTGGCAACGCAGATCAGCAGGCTGTCACCGGCAGCATGCCCCAGGGTATCATTAACGCTCTTGAAATTATCCAAATCCATGTACATGACAGCCGTCTGCATATCCCTGTGCTCCCTGATATACTGCTCCATCAGCTCCAGGGAATGGCTGCGGTTGTACAGGCCCGTCAGGGCATCCGTTGCCGCCATCCTTTCCAGCACCATTTCCCGCTGCTTGCTGGCATCAATATCATAGACAAGGGCATACATCCACTTATCAGAAAACTCATCCAGACGGAAGGTATTGATAGTCGCCTTGAACCAATTCATTTTGCCATTGTATTTCCGCTGATATTCAATAGAGAAATTTTCATCTTCAGGCAGGCTGCGCAGGGTATCCAGGCTAAAAAAATCCAAAAGCTTCTGGCGGTCTCCCTTGATGACGCGCTCATTGACCAGTTCCCTGATGGCCTGGTCGTAATATGGCGAAAACACCCTGGTCTCCTCCATCCACTTCTCCAGGCTGTTATCAGCCACAAAAAAGTTCTTGTTCAGGTTCACCGTAATATCATACAGGGACTCCTTGACCAGCGTCCCCATCAGGTAATTGTTATGCTGCTGCTGCTGCTCATTCACCTTCTGGTCAGTGATATTCTTCCAGGTGCCCATGACATATTCCGGCGTACGCTTCGCATCCCGGACAATCTGCCCCGTAAAGCTCACCCAGACCAGCCTGCCATCATCTGTCTCAAGGGCCAGTTCCAGGGACAAGTCCCCGGACTGATCCCTGGACAGAAGCTTCTTGACAAAATCCATGAAATGATTGCGGTAATCACCGGCAAAAGCCAGCGCATCCACCATGCCCTGGGGAAAGTTCTCGAAGGAGGCACATTCCTCGTTCATGAAAGGAATCCCCCCATAAGGCTGCTCCGGCACATCCGTATTAAAAAACATAACTGACCCCTGGCTCATATCCCAGTACCAGCAGTTTACCCTGCTCTGGCGCAGCGCCTCCGTAAAAAGTGCTTCCTTTATCTGCGCCTGCTTGTTGTAGCTGATGCGCAGCACAAAATTGACAGCACTCCGGGAGGCCGATATGCAGCACACATGCACATGGCACCTGATAACTGCCCCCATCAGTGTCCTGAAGTGAATATTGTCCGTAAACTCCACAAAAGCCTTGCGGCTGGCCCTGTCCAGCATGGCGCCAAACCTGTCCAACGCCTCTGGCGTCAGCAGCTTCACAGCATCCATGCCCTGGCACCACTGATAATTCGTCCAGCCCAGCAGCTTTTCAAAAACCACATTGGCCCCCTTAAATACGATGTGCCCGTCCTTTTTTACGACAAAGGCCATCGGCCCCAATATCCTGTCAATATCACATTCATGAGCTATATTCTTTTTTTCCAGCCATGAAATCAATCCATTCTTCATCATCTCTACCACCATTACAGCAGATCAGCAGCCTGCAAATTTCTTATTCCCCACTGCACATCAAACTTGCAATTACATACCATATATTTTATCATAACTAATAGGCAATACGCCATAAAAATACAATAAAAACTTGGTTAATTTACACAAGTTTCTCAAAACACAACAGGAGATGATGCTATGCTGAAGCTGGAACAGCTTGCGACAGAAAAAATAAACCCGCTGACGCGCCGGATTGACACACTGGGCACTGCGGAACTTGCCGCCCTGATCAATCAGGAGGATATGAAGGTTGCCCCTGCCGTGGCAAGGGAACTGCCTGCCATCGCCGCCGCCATCGATATGATTACGGACAGGCTGCGCCGGGGAGGGAGGCTTTTTTATGCCGGTGCCGGTACATCCGGCAGGCTGGGGGTGCTGGATGCCGTCGAATGTCCGCCCACCTTCGGCACAGACCCTGAAATGGTGCAGGGGCTGATTGCCGGGGGCAAAGCTGCCATGTTTGTCGCCCAGGAGGGCGCCGAGGATTCTGGGCAGCTGGCAGCTGATGACCTGGCAGCCGCCGGGCTGAACGAAAAAGACGCCCTTGTGGCACTGGCAGCTTCCGGCAGGACCCCTTACAGCATCGGTGCCCTAAAATATGCCCGTGCCAGGGGGGCAGCCGCCATCGCCCTGGTATGCAGCCCCGGCTCTACCATGTCACAGGAAGCGGACCTGACCATCTGCCCCCTGCCAGGGCCAGAGGTCATCACCGGCTCCACCCGGCTGAAGGCAGGCACCGCCCAGAAGCTGGTGCTGAACATGCTGTCCACCGGCACCATGATTAAGCTGGGCAAGGTCTATGGCAACCTGATGGTTGACCTGAAAGCCACCAACAAGAAGCTGGCGGAACGTGCCCTGCGGATTGTCATTGAGGCTACAGGCTGTGACAGGCAGGAGGCTTCCGAGGCCCTGGCCGCCACAGGCGGCCAGGCCAAGCTGGCCATCTTTGCCCTGCTCTCAGGGCTGGATGCGGAGGCGGCACGGCAGAAACTGGCAGCCGCAGACGGCTACGTAGCCAAGGCACTAGCTGATTTAAAACACGATTAAGGAGAACATTTAGCTATGGACTACACATTACTGGCAGAGAAAATTTTTGACATAACAGGCCCTGAGACCAATATCCTCCATGCCGCCAACTGCATGACCAGGCTCCGGCTGCAGCTGCGGCATGCCACCCCGGAAATGCAGGCTAAGCTGCAGGAACTTGACGGCGTGCTGGGTGTCCACAGGGCGGATACGGAACTGCAGCTTATCCTGGGGCCCGGGGCTGCCCAGCAGACAGCTGCCGCCCTGAAAAAACTGCTGCAAGCACATCAAGGTATAGGAACAGAGGTGCAGGGCAGCCATGCCGCCAGCCATGAACCGGGCAAAAAGTACGTCATTGGGGATGGCAAAAAGCTTCACGGGGACATAAAGGCCAAAAACGCCACCCCCTTCAAGCTGCTGCTGAAAAGAATTTCCGGCATTTTCATCCCCCTCATTCCCGGCTTTATTGCCTGCGGCCTGATTACAGGGCTTTTGAACCTGCTTTTAAAGGCGGAGCCGGCCCTGTCGGATATGGCATGGATAAAAATGCTGGCCATCATGGGCAACGCCATCTTCTACGGCATGAATCTGTTTGTCGGCTTCAATGCCGCCAAGGAATTTGGCGGCTCGCCCATCCTGGGAGGCATACTGGCGGCTATCATCACCCATCCGGCCCTGAAGGACATCATGCTGGGCAGCGAGCAGCTGCTGCCGGGCCGGGGAGGCATTATTGCCGTGCTGCTGGTGACGTCATTCGGCGCCTGGCTGGAACTGCGCCTCAGAAAAATTGTTCCCGCCATGCTGGATTTGCTCCTGACCCCCCTGCTGACCATCCTGATTGCTGGTTTTGCCGCCCTGTTTATCCTGCAGCCGGCAGGTGGCATAATCGCCTCCGCCATCGGTGACAGCGTCTCCATCGCCATCCACCAGGGCGGCGCCCTGACCGGCTTTATCCTGGGGGGGCTCTGGCTACCCATCGTCATGCTGGGCATCCACCAGGCCATGACGCCTATCCATGTGCAGCTTATCCAGGAGTACGGCGTTACCCTGCTGCTGCCCATCCTGGCTATGGCGGGCTGCGGCCAGATAGGCGCCTGCCTGGCCGTGTATTGCAAGACAAAGAACAAATTTCTGAAGAAAACCATCCTCTCCGCCCTGCCTGTTGGTATCATGGGCATAGGAGAACCGCTGATTTACGGCGTGACCCTGCCCCTGGGACGGCCCTTCATCACCGCCTGCATCGGCGGTGCCTTTGGCGGTGCCGTGCAGGCAGCCTTCTCCATCGGCTCCTCCGCCATCGGCATTTCAGGCCTCCCCCTGACTACCGTCACTAGCCAGCCCCTGATTTACCTGCTGGGCATCCTGACGTCATACATAGCAGGCTTTGCCCTGACCTGGCTGGCAGGCTTCGATGAGCCCGAGGAACAGCAAGCACCGCAATAGCTTGCCATCATCTTCAATAAAATGCTATCGTATTCAATGGCAAATAACAACACGCAACAATTCGCACGTTTAGCGATTACAGGAGCTGACAATCATGGAAAAAGGCATTTCAATCTATCCCGGCCTTGACAACACACAGGAAGAAAATCTTGAGCTTGTCCGTTCTGCCGCCCGGCTGGGCATAACCAGAATTTTTACCTCCCTGCAAATCCCGGAAAC
>JALFXV010000016.1 GCA_022786545.1 Selenomonadaceae bacterium | reverse complement strand
GGAACAGAGCCTGCCCAAGGGGGACGAGAATCTGCTTCACGACCGGGTCACCGATGAGGAAATCGCAAAGATCGTGGAGCGGTGGACCGGCATCCCCGTGTCCCGGCTGGTCCAGGGCGAGCGGGAGAAGCTGCTGCATCTGGACGAGACCTTGCGCTCCCGTGTAGTCGGTCAGGAGGAGGCCGTGGAGGCTGTCACCGAGGCTATCCAGCGGAGCCGTGCGGGTATTCAGGATCCCAACCGGCCCATCGGTTCCTTCTTGTTCCTGGGTCCTACGGGTGTGGGCAAGACGGAGCTGGCCAAGACGCTGGCGGAGGCTCTCTTTGATGATGAGCGCAGCATGATCCGCATTGACATGAGCGAGTACATGGAGAAACATTCCGTGGCCAGGCTGATTGGCGCGCCTCCGGGCTATGTGGGCTACGATGAGGGCGGCCAGCTGACCGAGGCAGTGCGCCGCCGTCCCTACAGCGTCATCCTGCTGGACGAGATTGAGAAGGCCCATCGTGATGTGTTCAACGTGCTCCTGCAGATTCTGGATGATGGCAGGCTCACTGACGGCAAGGGCAGGGTGGTGAACTTCAAGAATACTGTCATCATCATGACCTCCAATCTGGGCTCCCATGAGATACTCAGCAAGGAGTATGGCGAGGCGGAGCAGACTGTCAAGGAGATTCTGAAGGATTATTTCCGCCCTGAGTTCTTGAACCGGGTAGACGATATCGTGGTATTCAAGGGGCTTGCCAAGGAGCAGGTGAAGAATATTGCCGCCCTGCTTTTGAGCCAGCTGAACCAGCGGCTTGAGAAGCAGATTAAGCTGCATCTTGTCTGGGATGAGGCCGCCCTGCAGCTGCTGGCTGACCAGGGCTTTGATGCGGACTTTGGAGCAAGGCCGCTGCGCCGCCTCTTGAGCCATACCGTGGAAACGGAGCTCAGCAAGTCCATTATCCGTGGTGATGTCAGCGAGGGTGATACAGTTGCCATGAGCGTGGAGAATGGCAGGCTGCATTTTGCCAAGCAGTAAAGCCATGGTGTTGGCTGATGTATATGCCAGGCAATAAAAATCACATCTGGTACTTGAATTTTGTGTGAATATTTGCTATACTTTTACTCACGCAAGTGAATATGCGAAATGCTTTGATGGGGAGTAGTAGCGTGGGCTGAGTTTTCCAGAGAGCTGCCGGGCGGTGCGAGGCAGCAGGCAGGCCGATGTGAACTGGCCCCGGAGCAGCCCGCTGAAATGCCGCAGGAGATGATGGCGGTTATGGTAGGCGGTGCCGGGAACTGGCCGTTACAGCAGGAGGATATGCATGTATCCGTAATGAGTGCGCACAGGTTTTGTGCGAAGATGAGTGGTACCACGGAGTTTTCTGGCTTCGTCTCTGTAAAAGGAGACGGAGCCTTTTTATATGCCTTGTCTCCGGGGGTTAATATGGAGTTGGGCAGGAGCTGTCCTGCCGAGGATTAAAAGGAGAGATTTGTAATGGAAAATGTAAAGAAGTATCATGAAGGATATTTTATGCCGCCGACCATCGACCTGAGCTGGGCTTACAAGCAGCATCCGGACAAGGCACCTACCTGGTGCTCTGTTGACCTCCGGGATGGCAATCAGGCACTGATTATCCCTATGAGCCTGGATGAGAAGATTGAGTTCTTCAAGATGCTGGTGCAGGTTGGCTTCAAGGAGATTGAGGTGGGCTTCCCGGCTGCTTCCGAGACTGAGTACATGTTCCTGCGCCGTCTGGTGGAGGAAGACCTGATTCCTGATGATGTGACCGTGCAGGTGCTGACCCAGGCCCGTGAGCACATCATCAAGAAGACCTTTGAGGCATTGGAGGGTGTCAAGAACGCCATCGTCCATGTGTATAACTCCACCTCCCTGGCACAGCGCCAGCAGGTGTTCCGCAAGGACAAGGAGGAAATCAAGCAGATTGCCATCGATGGGGCAAAGCTTCTGAAGAAGCTGACGGAGGAAGCCGGAGCTAACTACCGCTTTGAGTATTCCCCGGAGAGCTTTACCGGCACCGAGCCTGAGTATGCCCTGGAGGTGTGCAATGCCGTGCTGGATGTATGGCAGCCGACTCCTGACCGCAAGGCGATTATCAATATCCCTGTAACGGTGGAAATGTCCATGCCACATATCTATGCCATGCAGGTGGCGTATATTTCCAACAACCTGAAATACCGTGATGCGGTGGAGCTGTCTTTGCATCCGCATAATGACCGGGGCTGCGGCGTGGCTGATTCCGAGCTGGGGCTTTTGGCTGGCGCAGATCGCATCGAGGGCACCCTGTTCGGCAATGGCGAGCGTACCGGCAATGCGGATATTGTTACTATCGCCATGAATATGTATGTGCTGGGCGTAGATCCGGGACTAGATTTCAGCAATCTGCCTGACCTGGTTGATCTCTATGAGAAGGTTACCAGGATGCATGTCCATGAGCGCCAGCCTTATGCAGGTGCTCTGGTGTTTGCGGCTTTCTCCGGCTCCCATCAGGATGCCATTGCCAAGGGCATGAAGTGGCGTGAGGAGCAGGACCCTGACCACTGGACCGTGCCGTATCTGCCGATTGACCCTCACGATGTAGGCCGTGAGTATGAGGCGGATGTTATCCGCATCAACAGCCAGTCCGGCAAGGGCGGCGTGGCATATATCATGGAGCAGAAGTATGGCATTTTCATGCCGAAGAAGATGCGTGAGGATTTTGGCTACTGTGTCAAGGGCGTGTCTGACCACAAGCACAAGGAGCTGCTGGGTGATGAAATATATCAGATTTTCCAGGATGAGTATGTGAATGTCAGCGAGCCGTACAAGCTGATTGACTTCAGCCTGAAAAAAGAGGTGGATGGCACCCGTACCGGCTATGTGGAGCTGGAAATCAACGGCAAGCCGACTGTCTTCAAGGCAAAGGGCAATGGTCGCCTGGATGCCATCAGCAATGCCATTCAGGAAAATACCGATGTGCGCTACAGCAACCTCATCTACAGCGAGCATGCCCTGGAAATCGGTTCTACTTCCCGTGCCATGGCGTATATCGGCGTAACTGCCCCGGATGGGACTATCACCTGGGGTGCCGGGATGGATACGGATGTTATGTCCGCTTCCGTCATGGCATTGTTCAGCGCCATTAACCGCATGAAGGGATAAAAACAGCCTTCATTGAAAGAAAAGGAAAATGAAAATGAAGATAGATAAAGCACAATGGCAATGGACAAGAAAACCGAAGCAGTTTTTTATATCAGAAGATACGATTGAAATAATTACTGAGCCACATACTGATTTATGGCAGCGTACTTATTATCATTTTCAGAACGATAATGCTCCTGTGATTCAGATAAAAACATCTGAGAAATTCTTTTCCTTTGTGGTAAAAACTGAATTTGAGAGCAAAGTGCGTTTTGATCAGTGCGGCATTGTCATGTATCTTGACAGTGAGAACTGGATTAAAGGTTCCATTGAATATGAGAACGAAGAATTCCAGCATTTAGGAAGTGTCGTGACCAATAATGGCTATTCAGACTGGGCAACAACCGAAATAGATGCAGGAATAAGGTCTATGTGGTATAGATTTAGCAGACGGGAGGATGATTATTGTATTGAAAGTTCTGAAGACGGGATTAAGTACAAGCAAATGAGAATTTGTCATGTGCATAAAGCTAATGATGAAATACAGTTTGGAGTTTATGCTTGTAGCCCGGAAAATTCATCATTTAAAGCCACATTTACAAATCTGGAATTAACGGAATGCAGGTGGCTGAAACATGATGGACAGGCTCCTGATGAAGAATAGAGATTTCAGTTTATCGTCGTGAAGGTACGAGACTTTGGGAACATTAACGGATGAGTTTTGTTGGTTCGTGCACTCTGTTCAGACTATAAAAATGGGCTGAGCGGGACAGCTACCCATAGAAAACACGCTCTCGCTCCTAGTTGTGCCTAGCGGATGCTAAACTCACGCTTCGCTTTCGGCTCGCGTATCGTTAAGCACCGAGGCACAACAAAGGTTTTCTATGGGTACTGTCCTCACTCATCCCTTTCTTTGTCTGAACAGATATAAACAAAATGACAGAACCACATACATTATTTGTTACCATAGTGCCCCATACAGCTTTACGAATAAGCCTGAAAAAGGGGGCTAGGAGCTGACGAAGCCTGTTATTGCCAAACGTTGCATGAACGTACAGTGCAAACAACTCTGCTCATAATAGCAGATTGTCTTGCATAACAGTTGGCAGTATCAGGTCTCGTCAGCCTCCCAGCCCCCCCTTTTCAGGCTTGCTCGTAACGTATCATTATGTTGCTATGGCAAAATATAAGGAATTGCTGATAAGTAAGTGGGGAGCTGTCGCAGGATTGTAACTGTTAGCAGATAATGCGATGGGCGGTTGACTTTATAAGCAGATTTGGGGAAATTTTGTGTCAGACCTATTAAAAAGTATCAGGGCATGTACCATTCGCATGGCACTTAGACGCGCCTCGGTGCGCAGCGGGTGATATGCCGGTGGCATATCACCCAGCACAAGACAACTGCAATGCGTTGTCTTGTGCTGCGACGTTGCAAGCCGTAGGCGCAGCGAGAGCTTAGCATCCGCTAGGCGTGGATAGTAGCGCGAGCGTGCCTGCATTGGCATTGCCTCTCCGACCATTGGAATATTTGCTGATGTTTTTCTGACAGCTCCCCTGCACTAATCACTAAAACTTACGTATATCGCCAAAGTAACGATCAAGCACTACGACAAACTGAAATCAGTAATAAATCGGCTATTACTGCGCAATTGCACGTCGGGACTGACTGATG
>JALFXV010000088.1 GCA_022786545.1 Selenomonadaceae bacterium | reverse complement strand
ACGCCCTCACCGGCAAACTCGATGGCCTTGTACAAAGCTCCGTCCACGCCGATCATGCCAATCAAAGTGAGGATGACATCCTTGCCGCAGATGTACTTTGGCTTCTTGCCGGTCAGGACAACCTTGATAGCCTTCGGCACCTTGAACCATGCCTCGCCGGTAGCCATAGCCACACCCAGGTCAGTGGAGCCCACGCCGGTGGAGAAGCCGTTTACCGCACCGTAGGTGCAGGTATGGGAATCAGCGCCGATGGTCAGCATGCCAGGTCCTACAATGCCCTTCTCCGGCAGGATGACATGCTCGATGCCCACGCGGCCAATCTCAAAATAGTTCTTGATCTGATGCTTTTTGGCAAACTCCCGGACAGTCTTGGCAAGGCCGGCCGCCTTAATATCCTTGTTCGGCGTAAAATGGTCAGGCACCAGGGCAATCTTCGTATTATCAAACACCGGCTTGCCAATCTTCTCAAACTCCTTGATGGCAGGCGGAGCAGTTACATCATTTGCCAGCACCATATCCAGCTTGCAGAAAATCAGCTGACCGGCAGATACAGACTCCAGGCCCGCATGTCTGGCAAGAATTTTCTCGGTCATATTCATACCCATAACATACACCTCTCATAAATATCACTAATATATCATCAATGCTGCTGCAGCACCAGGCGCAGCACAAGCAGCACCAGGACAGCATTATTCTCACTAATGCTACAAATAGGCTTATGCCCAATACGGCATAAGCCTATTTCATTTCTATTTCAATCTATCTGTTGAAAGCACGCAGGCTGCCAATCAGTCATTGGACAAATCAGCGCCATCCTTCAGCCAGCTCATCATGCCGCGCAGCTTGCCGCCTACTTCCTCAATCTGATGCTCGGCATTCAGCTTGCGCATAGCATAGAAGTTAGGCCAGCCAACCTTGTTGTCGGTGAGGAACTTGTTGGCGAAGGTACCGTCCTGAATCTCCTTCAGAACCTGCTCCATAGCCTTGCGGCTAGGCTCAGCCACTACGCGAGGGCCGGATACATAGTCACCATACTCAGCGGTGTTGGAGATGGACTTGCGCATCTTCGCCATGCCGCCCTCATACATCAGGTCAACGATGAGCTTCATCTCATGGAAGCACTCGAAGTATGCAATCTCAGGCTGATAACCGGCAGCTACCAGAGTCTCAAAGCCGTTCTTAATCAGGGAGCATACGCCGCCGCAGAGAACAGCCTGCTCGCCGAACAGGTCAGTCTCAGTCTCCTCGCGGAAGGTAGTCTGGATGCAGCCGGAACGGGTGCCGCCGATACCGCGGGCATAAGCCAAAGCCAGCTCAAAAGCATGGCCGGTAGCATCCTGGTATACTGCAAATACATCAGGAACACCGCCGCCCTGAGTGAAAGTGCGGCGTACCAGATGGCCAGGGCCCTTTGGAGCAACCATGAATACATCTACATCAGCAGGTGGAATAATCTGCTGGAAATGAATGTTGAAACCATGTGCAAATGCCAAAGCCTTGCCAGCAGTCAGGTTTGGTGCAATCTCATTCTTATATACCTCAGCCTGCTTCTCATCAGGAATCAGAATCATGATGATGTCAGCAGCTGCAGTTGCCTCGCCAACTGGCAGAACCTTCAGACCTTTGCTCTCAGCAACAGCCTTGGACTTGGAGCCGTTATAAAGACCTACCACCACATTCAGGCCGCTCTCCTTCAGGTTCAGTGCATGAGCATGTCCCTGGGAACCATAACCAATAATAGCAACGGTCTTGTCCTTGATAACTTCCCAATTTACATCCTGGTCATAAAAGATTTTTGCCATAATACTCTCTCTCCTCACAATGTTCTTGTATTGTATGCTCGCCCCGCTCCAGGCCGATAAGGCCCGTCCTGATAATCTCCAGGATACCGTACGGCTTCAGGAGACGGGTAAATGCCGTCACCTTGTCATCATCGCCGGTAACCTCAAAAATCAGGGTTGTAGGCTGCACATCAATGACGCGGGCCCGGAAAAGCTCCGCCATTTTTAACACATCAAGCCTGTTGGTATCGTCCGCCTTGACCTTGATCATGGTCATGCCGCGATACACAGCATCTCCGTCTGCCAGCCGCTGCACCGCCTCCACATCAGGAAGCTTCTCCAGCTGCTTCATCATCTGGTCAACCAGATACTCATCACCATATACCACCACGGTAATACGGGAAAACTCAGGGTTCTCTGTCACGCCCACCGCCAGGCTGTCAATATTGAACTCCCGGCGCGAGAACATGCTAGCCACCCGAACCAGCACACCGGTCTGATTCTTTACCAGAACAGATAATACATGCTTCATTAAGAAAAAAACCCTCCTATACCATCTGCCCAAGGCAACTATAACAAGTTTTCATTGAGCTTTGTCTATTATCACTCATTAACACTAATTTGTCAACATTTAATAAAAAATATTACATTTATTATTTTGCACAGAGACAGTAATGCGCAATACACGTACATAAAGCTGTCCAGAAGGAAAATGTTTCCATATAAGCAACCTATGTCCACTGGCACTTATCATGTAGGCCAGTTTTTATACGGATTCTGTATCAGGCTGGAATTATAGTACCTGGCCTCCCCAGATACCTCCTGCCCTGCCCAGTCCGGCAGGGACAGCGCTGCATCCTCAGAGGCAAGCTCCGCTTCCGCCACCGCCAGCCCTGCATTGTCCCCGGCAAAGATATCAATCTCCCACTGCTGGCCCTGATAGGACTCAGTATAGCGCACCTTTTCCACCAGGGGCCGCATGCACATTTCATCAAGCAGCTGTGCCGCATCCCCTGCCGGGATTTCATATTCCATTTCCGTGCGGGAAATGCCGTGATTTTTGCCCTTGATGGTCAAAAAACCGCGCTCCCCCTTCAAACGCACCCGCACAGTGCGCTCCGGCTCCAGGGACAGGTAGCCCTGGCGGATGCTGATGCCCTCCCCCTTGGGCTGCCACAGTTCCTTTTTGATTAAAAATTTGCGCTCAATTTCCTTTGCCATCTTCCCCCATCCCGCTTCCTGCCTATCCGAATTTGCCTATAAGCCTGCCTGCTTCCGCCTGCCGGCCAAAATACTGCTTCCTGGCTTACTGCTCGCCGATAATGCGCACTTCAGGGAAAAGCCTGACGCCGTTTTTGGCATATACCCTGTCCTGCACCTCTTTTATCAGGCTGAGCACATCCGCTGCAGTGGCGTTGCCGGAATTGACCACAAACCCAGCATGCTTGGTGGAAATCTGGGCACCACCTACCTGCAGCCCCTTCAGCCCCGTCTCGTCAATCAGCGTCCCGGCAAAATACCCCTGGGGCCTCTTGAAGGTGCTGCCAGCACTTGGCATTTCCAGGGGCTGCTTGCTCTCCCGGCGCTGGGTGAAATCAGCCATTTTCGCCTGAATTTCCTCCCTGTCCCCCGGTGCCAGCTCCATAGTAATCTCGCAGATAGCCTGCCCGTTGTGCTGGAAGACGCTGTGGCGATAGCCGAAGTCCAGCTCGTCTTTCTCATAGGTAATAATCTTGCCATTATGCGCCACGGTCCTGACCTGGGTCACCACGTTCTTCATCTCGCCGCCATAGGCACCTGCATTCATGAAGACGGCCCCACCCAGGCTGCCCGGAATACCGCAGGCAAATTCCAGCCCTGCCAGGCCGTTTTCCGCCGCAAACTGGGAAACATGCTTCAAGTAAGCCCCTGCCCCGGCAACGATTTTATTGCCGTCACAATGCTTGTAGCTCATAGGCGCATGAAACTTGATGACGGCTCCCCTGATACCCTTGTCCAGCACCAGCACGTTGGAGCCGTTGCCCAGCACGGTATGGGGAATATCAAAATCCCTCAGGAGGACGAATATCTTCGCCACCTGCTCCATATTGGAAGGAAACAGCAGATAATCTGCCGGTCCCCCTATATTAAAGGTCGTATGCCTGCTCATCGGCTCATTCACATAAAATTGTTCCTCGCCCAGCAGCCCCTTGGCTGCAGCAATAAAATCCTGATTTAATGACATGCCACCATTTCCTCACATAAATATTTTTAAAAATTTCCCCGGCCTGTAGCCTGAAATTCAATCCATCCTGAACATTATACTAATAATTGCGCTATTTGAAAAGCCTCTTTGTTGTTCTATTGCAGTTTTTCATGTATAATAGTTTTGATTATATTAGGAATGACCGAGGATAGTTTAACATGCGGAAATTAATTGCTTACTTTCTTTCATTTTTAACGATTATCTGCTGCTTTACCATTTTTTGTATTTTCCTCACGGAAAAGACGGATTTGCTGGGGCTGAAAAATTACCAGGTTACTGCCAGCTTTTCCCAGGAAAATGGCAGCACCATCATGCACTGGCAGCGCTATCCCTATCCCTGCATCTACCAGGTGGAGACCTACTACAAGACTACCGGGCTGGTGGAGGGGGAGCCTGAATTTACCAGGGTAAGCTCCGAGCTGACTGTGCAGGACTCCTACCAGGTGCCGCCTACTGCCATACCTGCCTACTACAAAATCACTGCCTACGGCATCTTTGGCAAGGTCTCCGGCAGGGAAATGCTCATTCCCAACGCCAACTACCAGGAGCCCATCCGCCCCGTGCCCATCTTCAAATATACGGCAGACAATCCTGCCAGCCTGAAGCCATACCTTGTCTGGCATAGCGTACCGGACGGCGTAATGTACGAGCTGGAGCTGCTCTCAGGCCCCCCTGACGAGGAAAACACCGCCAGGCTGTCCGCCAAAAATCATCTCTATGCCACCAGGCAGGTATTTACCAACGGCCTGCAGATTGATTTGACGCCATACCAGGGCCAGCCGCAGCTTTTCTGGCGGGTACGGGCCATGAACCTCCGCCAGGAGCCCATCGGCGTTTTTTCTACCGCCGAGCCTATCTGCCTGGATGCAGGAAAGCCTGCTCCCAGCAAGCCCCTGCTGAACACCTTCGACAGGATGCCGAACTTTTCCCAGCCTATCTATCCAGTCTTTACCTGGATACCCATGCTGGGCGCCACCCACTACGAAGTGGAGCTACTGACCTCTCCCCCTGCCGTGGAAAACGATGCCGCCCCTACCAAGGATCGGGCCTGGGCCAAAATCGTGGACAGCTCCTTCAGCTGCTATGACGAATACGCCCGCTACTATGCAGGCAAATACTATTGGCGGGTCCGGGGGCTGGACGCCCGGGGCAATACCGTGGGCACCTATTCCGATACCGACAGCTTTACGGTGGAGTCCCATCTCTCCCGGCCTGAGCTGGCAGCCTTCGGTGACAGCATCACCCACGGCGGCGGCGCCGTTTCCTTCTCCCCGGCCAACCTGGAGTACAGCTATACCACCTACATCGGCATGCCCTGCATCAACCTGGGGCGCAGCGGCGATACATCCTCCACCACCCTGGCAAGGTTTGACACAGATGTGCTGCCCATCATGCCGAAAAATCTCCTGATTATGACCGGCTCCAACAGCCTGCGCTCCAGTGCCATTTCCGCTGACAGGGTCATCTCCGACCTGGCCAGGATTGGCGAGAAATGCCGCCAGAACGACATCCGCCCTATTTTCCTGACCCTGCCGCCTATCAACCCGGCCAACATCATGCTGGCATTCCATACCCCTACCGACCCCAGCTGGTACGTCAAGATGAAGGCCATCAACGCCTTTATCCGCCAGCAGCCCTATTATATTGACCTGGAGCCTTACTTCTACGATGCCAGCAGGACCATCCTGGCGCCGGAGTGGGCCAATGACGGCCTCCATGCCGACATCAGGGGCAAGATGCTGATTGGGGAAATCATCGGCATGCACAAGGATTTGTTCATACATTAAGGAAAAAACAAGATAAAACGGCAAAAAAGCTATCACCTGATGCCGCCCTGCCAGGGCAATCAGCGTGATAGCTTTCTTATTAATCCTGGTTATCTAGTCTCTTCTATCATGGAAGTTGCGATGGAGGTAATTTCCTGGCTGCGTGCCGTTACCGCCTCCACATTGGCAGAAATTTCCGCAATAAAGCTGCTGATATCCCGTGCCTTTTTCTCCACATCATTGGAAATCTTTTCCATAGTCTTAATCTCACGGGCGGCCTGCCTCTGGCTCTCCTGGGAGGTATGGGCCACGGTTTCAGACTCGCCTGCCAGCTTGCGCACCTCGGCTGCCACCACGGCAAAGCCGCGGCCTGCATCCCCCGCATGTGCCGCCTCAATGGCCGCATTCAGCGCCAGCAGGTTTGTCTGGCTGGCAATCCACACAATCTCCTGCATGACATTGGCAAACTCGTCCATTTTTTCGCTGACCATATCCGTGCCGGAGCGCAGGCGCCCTGCCACCTTCAGCAAATCGTGTATCTGGCGGGAAATCTTGTCAATATGCTCGGAGTTCACCATCCCCGACTGGGATACCTCCTGCATGGCATCCACAATCTCCTCCACCTGCTTGTGCAGGATGCGGTTCTTTTCCTCACGCTCCAGCATATTCCGATGGATGACCTGGCTCTGCTCCTTGATGCGCGACTGCTCCTTTATCAGGCAGTTGCGCTCATAATCCACGCAGTTATCCGGCACATTCATGCCCCGCTTCAGGGCACAGGCAAAACGCTCACAGCTGCCATAGCCGCAGGCATGGCAGTTTATCTCCCGGGACTCCCTAGTATGCTTTTCCAGCAGGCTATAGGTTGACTCCAGGTCCTCCCCCTTTTCAAACAGGCCATGCACATCCTTATTATCGTACCTGCGCATAAAGTCCGGCAATTTTAATTCCCTGTCAAACCTCTCATATGGGTCATACCTGACACCGCCGCCGGTATTGTGAATCTGCTGGGCTGCCTTTGACTGCTTGCGCTCATTTGTCAGGGCGTCAATATCATCCAGGGCACAATCCCGGCAGGTGCCTGTGCCCAGGTTGCAGCCGAACTCGCAATTCAGGACATCCACCACCCCCGGCAGCGGCTTGCCTGCCTTCCTGCGCTGCAGGTACTCCCGCAGGTACGGATAGGCCAGCTGGGTGGATTCAATCTGGCGAATCCAGAGGTCAGGCTCCGTGATGCGGATATTCTCCTTCAGTCCCCCCGGGCGGCTGAAGGTATGCCCCAGCCCGGACGGAATTCCCTCAAAGCCAGCCTCTGCATAGCGTGACAGGGAAATCCCCTCCTGCTCTATATACTGCACCAGCTTCGCCAGCGTCACGTTGTACTGCACCAGCCCGTCATTATTCCTGTCCTCAATCTCATCCGACTTGGCTACGCAGGGCGACAGAAATGCCAGCTTGTCAGTCACCTTCAGATACTTGCGCAGGTACACTGCCAGGCACATGAGAGGGCTCTGTACCGGGGACAGGGCAGGCAGCAAATCCGGCAGATACCTCTCGCAATAATTCACAATAGCCGGGCAAGGCTGGGCAATAACGGACTTCAGCCGCTTTTCCTTGATGGCGCGCAAATACCCCCAGGTAGTGATATCTGCCCCCATAGACACATCGTAAATATGCTTCACGCCGCAGGACTTCAGCCAGCCAAACAGCTTTTTTGGTTCCTTGACGTTTGTAAGCACTGCCGGGGCAGCCACCACCGTGATGGCTTCCCCCCGCTTCAGGTCCTCAAAAAAACGCCCCGTATCATCCTGATAATCCCGCGCGCCGTGGTCACAGGCTTCCATGCAGGCACCACAATGAATACAATACTCGTCATCCAGCCTCACATTGCGGCTGCCATCCTCTGCGTGGTAAGCCTGGTTGGCGCAATCCACAGGACAAACCGCTATGCACTTGTTGCAGCCTGTGCATTTTTCTTCAATAGTAAAGATTCTCCCTTTTGCCATCTGCGACATAAAATCTGATTCCCCCTACAGGTTATCCGGGCTGCATTTTCCTCCCCGCCCGGACATTCCTTTCTCAAATTTTTTAGTATACCCGACTAAAATACCTTGCTCTCCCTTCCTAAGTATACCAAAAATCGGGGTATTTTTACAACTACCTTAGTCCCATAATTTACATATTGATAAAAAATAATAACAATCTGTCCATGCAGAAAAAGGGGGGGCATTTATCTCCCCTGAAAAACAGGCTGGCGCTTTTCCCTGAAGGCTGCCACCCCCTCGCGGAAATCATCCGTGTCCAGAAGCACGGCGGAAGTTTCCGCCTCAAAATTCAGGGTTTCCTCCAGCGATGCCCCGTACATGCCGATGCCCTCCTTGGCCTTCATCACAGCCAGGGGAGCCTTGGCTGCAATCAGTTCTGCCACCTGGCGCACCTTGTCCGCCAGCTGCTGAGCCGGTACAACATCATTGACCAGCCCCCATTCCCTGGCCACTTCGGCAGGCAGCGGCCTTGCCGTCAGCATCAGCTCCTTTGCCCGCGCCTGCCCGATGCACCTGGCCAGGTAAAAGAAGCCGCCGCAGTCAGGGGACAGGCCCACGTTGACAAAGCTTTGGATAAATTTCACGCCCTCTGCCGCATACACCAGGTCACAGGCGATGGCAAGATTGAAGCCCGCACCTGCAGCTACGCCATTCACCATAGCGATTACCGGCTTGCTGGCAGAGCTGATGGCACTGACCATGCTGCCCACCTGGCTGATAAATGCCTTGCGGTCTGCCAGGCTGTGCAGCTTGTCCAGGGAGGGCAGGTCCCCACCTGCCGAAAAAGCCCTGCCTGCACCTGTCAGAATCATCACCCTGACATCAGGATTATTTTCCCCTCTCTTGATGGCAGCAATAACGCCATCCACCAGCTCCAGACTCATGGAATTAAGGCTCTGCGGCCGATTCATGGTAATAGTTGCCACATTGCCAGTTTCACTGTATAAAACTGCCTTATCATCTGTGCAATTATCCATAAGACATTCCCCCTCAATGATTACGTTACGCACACTATACGCTCAGTATACAATTGAAAAATTTATCAGTCAACATAAAAAAGAGCCTCGCTGGCCTGCAAAGCTCTTTCCTCCGGTATCTTCTATTTCTAATAAAAATCCTTTTCTTGGCCTTAATCCAATTCGTATTCCAGCATATTGCCAGTATTCGCATCAATGGTGCATTCAGCATCCATGTACTGCCCATATTGGAAATCTATTTCGTATATCTCATGGCCATCATCCCAGTCATGCTCTACCTTTGTAATAGTTGCCCCAGGAAAATACCTGTATACAACATCACACGCTTCGTCACGGGAAATCTGGGCACATGCCACAGATGCTGCCATCAGGCAGCCTACTAGCACACTACCGAATACCAGCTTCATTTTTCCTGACATACGATCACCTTTTACCTTTCACACTATTATACTACAACTATTATACTACCACTGTATTACCACCATTCGCTTAACCTCTCCTCATAGACTGATTATATTATCGCACATATTTCTGAAAAATCTCTGCATCGTGTACAGACATCGTTACGGTCAGTATTGTTCCCTGCTCATCATAATCTATAGCCTCAACCTTGCCAACATTATATACATCTGTTACCAGTGCTCCCTGATCATAAGGAATGCACAAGGTCAGCGTTACCTGCCCCTGATTGAAAAATCCTTTAATTTTTTCACGCAGCATCTTCAGTCCCTGCTTATCCTTGGCAGAAATCACCACACCATCCCTGCCTTGCAGCATCCGGGCAGCAATGTACTCATTATCCCGCTCTGCTTCCGGCAGCTTGTCCGCCTTGTTGAACACAAATACAGAAGGCTTATCCTGGGCACCAATCTCCCTCAGAACCTCCATAACCGCCTTGATCTGCAATTCATAATTCGCATCGCTGGCATCCACCACATGCAGCAGCAAATCCGCTTCCACTGTCTCCTCCAGCGTTGCCTGGAAAGCGCTGACGAGGGTATGAGGCAGCTTCTGGATGAAGCCTACCGTATCCGTCAGCAGGAGATCCTGCTTGTCATCCAGTGCCACCAGCCTGGTAGTAGGGTCCAGGGTGGCAAAAAGCTTGTCCTCTGCCAGCACTTCCTCCCCTGCCGCCAGCCCATTCAGCAGGGTGGATTTGCCGGCATTGGTATAGCCCACCAGGGCAGCCGTAGGAATACGAGCATTTTTCCGCTGGGTCCTGTGGAGCTGCCGCTGTTTTTTCAGCTTGGCAATCCGCTCCTCCAAATCATGAATCCGGCCATGAATCCGCCGCCTGTCCATCTCCAGCTTCGTCTCGCCCGGGCCCCGGGTACCGATGCCGCCTCCCTGCCGGGAAAGCACCAGCCCCTGCCCACCCAGCCGTGGCAGGTTGTACCTGAGCTGTGCCAGCTCCACTTGCAGCTTGCCGGCAGCAGACCGTGCCCTCTGAGCGAAAATATCCAGAATCAATGCTGTTCTGTCCACCACCCTCAGGCCGGTGCTCATTTCCAGATTGCGTTGCTGGGAAGGGCTGATTTCATCATCCACAATCAGCAAATCCGCTTCCACATTCTGGGCCAGCATGCCAATCTCATCCACCTTGCCCCTGCCCAGGAAAAAAGCATTGTCAGGCTTTGCCTTGTGCTGTATCACCTGCCCTGCAACCTGCGCCCCGGCAGTCTCTGCCAGTCCCTTCAGTTCAGCCAGGGAATCCTCAATGCTCCAGCCACCAGGGGAAGCATTGTAGTCCACGCCTGCCAGAATCGCCCTCTCCTGCCGCTGCTCTGTTTCCTTCAGCTGGCTGCGCCCCAGTTCCTTGTTGATAGCCGTCACCAGCTGCATCAAATTATAGCGGTTCAAATCCCCCAAGGGCAGTTCCCTGGTTCCATGCACCACATAGCCGCCGCTTTCCGTCAATTCGCCGCTCAAAAATGCCATGCTGCCATATATCCTGCCATCCTTCATGCCGATGGCTGCCATCACATCGAAACGCATGCTGCGCAGGGATGACAAATCCGGCGCACTGAGGCGTGTATCACTGCTTGGGTGGGTATGCACGCACCGCACGCCTGACAGGCGGTTTTCCGATTTGCGCTGCCTGATTTCTGGCAGGTCGACTGTCGCATCATCACCTACAGATACCTGCAGCACCTTGCCCTGGCGATTGATATAGACAGCTACCTCACGCTGCAGCTCCGCTGTCACTGCCAGCATCAGCTCCGCTATCTCACGGGTAACTAGCTGACCGGCAGGCACCGTCAGCTCATACAGCCCCTCCAGGCTTTCCAGCACACTTTTCTTGATATTTTTCAGCTCACCATGTATCATCACACCGCCTCCAATAAGCGCAATATTATTCTCTATGTCATTATGCCTTATATTATAGAACAAATATTATAAAATAGCAAATATTGATACAACAAATTTTATCTGCACTGGCGGGATAAATGTAAAAAAGCGGCTTCGGGTACTAAGGATGTACGCCAAGCCGCCTTTTTAGAAATTAAGCTATAAAATTAATATTCTGCTGCCTGACCAGTTGCTTCCAGCGCATCCCAGGCTGCATTGGCACGCTCTACGAAGACATTACGGACAGCCTCGTTTTCACCCAGGCCATGAATGTACGTCTCTACCTTGATGCCTTCCTGCTCAAGAATACTCTTGTGGGAGTCTTCCTCATCGCCAGCCATGTCGTTGTTGGCGTGGTCACCTGCTACCATCATAAACGGCATAATAGTAACCTTCTTGATTTTCTTGGCCTTCAGCTTAGGAAGAATAGTCTCCAGGCTTGGCCAGCCCTCTACAGTCTCAATGAATACGTTGTCATAGCCCATCTCCTGCAGCTTTTCCTGAATCACCGCATAGTAGGCATTGGCAATATTCGGGGTGCCGTGGGCCATCATGACAATGCCCTCGCCCTTTTTCGTCTTCGGGAACTGGGTAGCAAAAGCTTCCAGCACCTCGGTCACATCGTCAGCCTGCTCCTCCTGGCCCTGCCAGTACATCAGCGGCGTGCCAATGGTCATCTTCTTGAAATCCTGCTTGTAGCTGTTGAACACGCCCAGCTTGTAATTGTACTCCATGCCCGGAATAATATCCAATGTGGTCAGCGCCACCCTGGTATAGCCTTCTGCCTTCAGCTGTGCCAAGGCTTCCTCAGGGGTAGGATACTTGATGCCCTCGTTGGCAGCTACGCGGTCAATAATGATGTGGGAGGTATAGGCAGTCACAACCTTTACCCCCGGATGGGCAGCCTTAATCCCCTCAATGGTGGCATCGATAGTCTTGGCGCGGTTGTCAGCAAAAGTGGTGCCGAAGGTCATCACCACAATGGCATCCTTGTCAGCCAGACCCTGCAAATCAGGATTTTCATATACCTGCACGCCCATCTGGGACGCTGCCAAAAGGGCAGGTGTAGCAGTCTTTACCTCCGGGTTCAGCTCATAGGCCGCCTCAGAAGCAGCAGGGTTCACGGTAAATACTGTGCCTACGGCAACAGCAGCTACAAAAAATTTCTTCCAGTTCTTCATAAAATATTCCTCCTAAGAAAAAATACTATATATCTTCCTGCCTTAACAGCAGGAAAACTGACAACTTTTTTTGCAGCTCATACATTCATTGATTTTGACGGGCTGAATATTGCTCTGCTTTCAGCCTCTATAAAATTTATATGCACAATGGTTTTTATCTGGTTAATTATCAGATAACCACTGAAGAATTTTATCCCAATATCACTTCTCTATGCTGCTGTTCTTGCGCAACAGGTACAGGAAGTACGGAGTGCCCAGAAAGGCAGTCATAATGCCCACATTGACCTCCGTCTTTTCTATCAGCACTCTGCCCAGAGAGTCGCAGAACAGCAGGAATACGCCACCTGCCACAATGCTGGCTGGCAGCAGGTGCTTGTGGTTTGGCCCCACCAGCATACGCATCATGTGGGGGATAATCAGCCCCACAAAGCCGATGCTGCCGCTGATGCAGACGCTGGCCGCCGTTGTCATGGCAGAAACCAGCAGCAGTATCAGGCGGTATTTTACCACCGGCATGCCCACTGCCTTGGCCTCTGCCTCGCCCAGAGCCAGGATATTCAGGTGCCGTGCCATCAGCAGCATGATGGAAATACCTGCCGTAATGGGCCCGATGCCCATCAGGACATGCTCCCAGCGGCGATAGTCCAGGCTGCCGATAGTCCAGAAAAGGTACTGCTGCAGCTTGTACTCATCCATGACCACCAGCAGGGCAGCCGTAATGGCACCCAGCAGCATGCCCACCACCACGCCGGACAGCAGCAGTGTCAGCACGGGAATCCTGCCGTTCCTGGTAGCCAGGCCGATAGTCAGGAACACGGCGCAGATGGCACCTACAAAGGCAAAGGCCGGCATAGCAAACATGCTTACGGCATTTACCCCCAGGCTGATGGCCACCACAGCACCTACCGTAGCGCCGCTGGAGACGCCTATGATGCCCGGGTCAGCCAGGGGATTGCTGAAAATCCCCTGCAATATCGTGCCGGAGGCTGCCAGCCCCGCCCCCACCATAAAGCCCACCAGGGTACGGGGGGAGCGGATAAACATCAGCACAGCCTCCTGCTGGGCCGAGACATTTACATCCTGCAGCACAGGCAGCCCCAGCTTGTGGCAGCACCAGGCCGCCACCTGCAAGAAACCCAGGTCATACTGACCGGCTGACAGGGAAAAAATAAAGGTCAGGAGCAGCATAGCGAATAGCACTATGGCTACCAGCCTGCGATGATACTTCATGCTTCCCCACCTCCCATTGATGCTTTGCCAATGGCTTGTGCCGTTTTTTCTGCATTTCTATCATCACTGCCGATAATCGTTGCCAAAAGCCGCAGCTTTTCTTCATCCATAGGCTCCGGCAGGGTGTAAATATCTGCATGGCCCGTCTCCGGGTTGCGCCCCGACCTGATAGATACGCCGTAGCCATCGGTCAAAAGCTCATCAGTAAGCACCCTTTCCGGCACATCATCAGCAATAATCCTGCCCTGCCTTGCCAAAAGCAGCCTGCTGCAATACCTGGCGGCCAGGTTCAGCTCGTGGACAACCATCACCACGGTTTTTCCCCGGTGGCACAGCTCCTGGCAGAAGCGGAAGATTTCCTCCTGATAGAACAGATCCAGCCCTGCCGCCGGTTCATCCAGAAACAGCACCGGCGTCTGCTGGGCCAGCACCTTGGCCAGCAGCACCCTCTGCCGCTGGCCGCCGGAGAGGGCGCGGATAGGCTTGTCCGCCATTTCCAGCACCCCTGTGTATTTCATGCAGGCAGCCGTGATTTCCTTGTCCTCCTCACTCTGCTGCTGCCACCATTTCCGATATGGGTAACGCCCTGCCATGACAATATCCCGGGCCGTATAATCAAAGGTCAGCTCCACCTGCTGCTGGAGATAGGCAATCTTTTTCGCCAATTCCCTTTCCTGATAAGCCCCTATCTCCCTGCCTGCCAGCAGCACCCTGCCGGACCACACCGGCAGGAAGCCCCGCAGGGCTTTCAGCAGGGTGCTCTTTCCGGCACCATTCTTGCCGATGATGCCCACAAACTCACCTTTGCCGATGCTCAGGCTGATATTGTCCAGTATAGGATTTTGCCCGTTATATCCGGCTGTAATATCTTCCGCCTGGATAATTGCATTACTCATCCCATCAATCATACTCATATATAAAGCATACCTCACTCTACCGCGGACAGATGCTGCTGGTCAGCCAGCTTGAACTCGTCACCATAAACGGTATAAGCAATCTCCTGCACGGCAAAGCAGAAATCCTGGGAAGCGGTATAAATATATGCATCCCTTGGCTCCCGGATGCTGCCGGACTGAATCGCCTTCATCTGCTGCAGGGCAGGGTCCTTCAGATACCTGTCCCGGAAGCCCTGAATATCAAAAGTGCCATGGGCGTTGTAGGTCGGCAGGAAAATCATATCGGGATTCATCTGCACCATCATTTCCTTGGTCAGCTTATCCCCCCGCTTCAGGCCGTACTCCGACAGGCAGTTGGTTACGCCTGCCAGAGTGCAGGCATCATCGTAGATGCAGTCCTTGCCGCCGTAATTGTTCATCAGGGAAATCAAAAGTACCTTCTTTCTTGCCTCCTGGGGGATTTTATCAACCTTTGCCTTGATTTCCGCCAGCTTGTCATCCATCATGCTCACCAGCTTGTCACCTCGCCGGGGTTCTCCCACGGCTGCCGCAATCAGACGGATATTGTCCCTTATATCCGGCAGGTTTTTGGCACCCTTGACTACGACTACATTAATCCCCATGTTCCGCAGGGATTCCACATAATCAATATCGCCCCAATTGGCGGCAATCACCAGGTCAGGCTCCATGGCGAGGATTTCCTCCACCTTGGGATGGCGCACCTTGTTGGGAATATCCTTGCCCAGCTCCACCACATTGGAGCTGACAGGATCATCCACCAGCACGTTGGCACACACCACCCTCTCAGGTTTCACCAGCCCCAGGAGGATATTGTCCGTGCTCATGGTGAGGCTGACAATCCGCTGGGGCTTTGCCTGGAAGCTCACCACGGTTCCCTGGTCATCCGTCACCTGATAGCCCCCTTCGGAGGCACTGTCCTGGCTGCCGCAGCCGCTGAAAAGCGCTGTCAGCACCAGCAAAAGCAACAGCAGCATTAAGCTTGCCGGATTCTTTCTGTACATCAATGCAAATCGCTCCTTTTCGCCCATCAAAAAAGCCCTTCCCCCACAGCAGAGGGAAAAGCCATCAACTTATAGCCCTGTCCAAAGGCTACAAATCCCCTTCCCATCGCTCGCAGGTACTGTACACAGCCAGCTTGCCGCAGCATGGCTGTCATATCATTCGGTGATTGCTGAACAGGCAATTCTTCTGGCTTAGGTTCATGGCTTGTCTGCGCCTTCTCAGGTTTCCCCAATGACATAACTTATGCAGACTCGCTCCCCTTACAGCGGCGGGACCGCGCCGGCTTCGACCGGCTTCCTTATTGAGTCTTTCGACACCTGTTCCAAATATTCATCTCTGCCCCTAATTGTAGCACAAATTGAAGCAAAAATAAACCCTTTAAGCAGGAAAACTATGCCGAAATCCCCGATTATGCCACAATCATACAAAAACATATAAAACCATAGAAAACTATATAAAAGCATCTCAAACCATAGAAACACATATCTAAGCACACAAAAACGCTGCCGCCCCGAAAGGCAGCAGCGCTCTCACTGTGACAGCACATGCCATCACAGCAGTATTCAGTTTTCAAAGGCAGTGCCTTGATATTACAGCTGAGGACCAGCAGCAACCAAAGCCTTGCCAGCCTCGTTACCAGTGTACTTGCCGAAGTTCTTGATGAAGCGGCCAGCCAGATCCTTTGCCTTGGTCTCCCACTCGGAAGCGTCAGCATAGGTGTCACGAGGGTCCAGAATCTTAGGGTCAACGCCTGGCAGCTCGGTAGGTACCTCGAAGTCAAACATAGGAATCTTCTTGGTAGGAGCCTCGTTGATAGCACCGGACAAAATAGCATCGATGATACCGCGGGTATCCTTAATGGTGATACGCTTGCCGGTACCGTTCCAGCCGGTGTTCACGAGATAAGCCTTTGCGCCGTTGGCGTTCATCTTCTTTACCAGCTCCTCGCCGTACTTGGTAGGATGCAGCTCCAGGAATGCCTGGCCAAAGCAAGCGGAGAAGGTAGGAGTCGGCTCAGTGATGCCGCGCTCGGTACCTGCCAGCTTTGCAGTGAAGCCGGAGAGGAAGTAGTACTGAGTCTGCTCCGGAGTCAGGATGGAAACTGGAGGCAGTACGCCGAAAGCATCTGCGGACAGGAAGATTACATTCTTGGCAGCTGGTGCGGAGGAACCTGGCTGAATGTTGTTGATGTGCTGGATAGGATAAGATACGCGAGTGTTCTCGGTAACGGACTTATCAGCGAAGTCAATCTTACCATCCTCAGCAACAGTTACGTTCTCCAGCAGGGCATTTCTCTTGATTGCACCATAGATATCAGGCTCGGACTCCTTGTCCAGGTTAATAACCTTTGCATAGCAGCCACCCTCAAAGTTGAACACGCCATTGTCATCCCAGCCATGCTCGTCATCACCGATCAGGCGACGCTTAGGGTCAGTGGACAGGGTGGTCTTGCCGGTACCGGACAGGCCGAAGAAAATAGCGGTGTTCTCACCGTTCATGTCGCAGTTTGCGGAGCAGTGCATGGAAGCGATGCCCTTCAGAGGGAGGAAGTAGTTCATCATGGAGAACATGCCCTTCTTCATCTCGCCGCCATACCAGGTGTTGATGATAACCTGCTCACGGGAAGTAGTATTGAAAGCTACGCAGGTCTCGGAGTTCAGGCCGAGCTCCTTGTAGTTGTTAACCTTAGCCTTGGAAGCGTTGTAAACAACGAAATCAGGCTCGAAGTTCTCCAGCTCCTCAGCGGTAGGCTGGATGAACATGTTGGTTACGAAATGAGCCTGCCAAGCAACCTCAACGATGAAACGAACTGCCATGCGGGTATCCTTGTTGGCACCGCAGAAAGCATCTACAACGAACAGCCTCTTGTTGGACAGCTCAGTCTTTGCCAAATCCTTGACAGTAGCCCATACGTCCTCGCTCATAGGATGGTTATCGTTCTTGTACTCCTCGGAGGTCCACCATACAGTGTTCTTGGAGTTCTCGTCCATAACGATGTACTTATCCTTTGGAGAACGGCCAGTATAGATACCGGTCATTACATTAACAGCACCCAGCTCAGTCTCCTTGCCTACCTCATAGCCCTCGAGACCAGCCTTAGTCTCTTCCTCGAACAGAAGCTCGTAAGAAGGATTGTGGATAATCTCAGTAGTACCAGTGATACCATACTTGCTCAGATCAACGTTTGCCATTTTGCTATCAACCTCTTTCTCTTTATACTGCAGCAGCGCTTTGCTGGCAAATTATGCCTGCCGAACTTTGCAGGCATGTTTCCCATGCGGTGGGCTGCCGCTTAAATACAAACTTCAGGCTGGTACTTTCGTACCGCAACCTCGCTTTATATGTTATAGTATTTGGGCAATTTTGTCAAAAATTATTTAGAATTATTTCTGTATAAATTTTGCTTATTGTTCTCACAGTGCATTATTGTATTCACGCGAAAGCACTCAATTCTGCCCGGCAAACTCCGCCACGGCCTGCGGCATGGCGGTCTTCTCCACCACGCTGGCATGACGCACCTGTGCCTCCTTCAGGGCGGCAAGGCCGGCAGGAATCTTGAAGCTGTTCAGGGACTGCAGCTTGTCCAGGAGCTGGAACTCGTCCATGCCCTCAATGGCCTCCCCCAGGGCAGTCAGCACGCTCTCATTGAACTTGTACGGGCTGGCGGTAGATACCACCACCATCGGCTCATCATTCCCCTGCAGCATGTATTTGTGGGCGCCATCCCAGGCCACAGCCGTATGGGTGTCCGCAATATACTTCCTTTCGCCATAAACGGCATTTATCGTTTCCATAGTTTTCTTGTCATCTGCCCAATCGCAGCCAAAGGTGGCCTGAATCTTTGCCAGCACCTCCGCCCCTACATCGTACCTGCCGGTCTCCGCCAGGGACTTCATCCACCCTGCCACCTGGGCGGCGTCATTGGTAACGTGGTACAGCAGCCGCTCCAGATTGCTGGAAATCAGGATATCCATAGACGGGCTGATGGTCTTGTAGAAATCACGGTTCCTGTCATAAACGCCGGTAGTGAGGAAATCCGTCAGCACGTTGTTGGTGTTGGAGGCGCAGATCAGCTTCTTTACAGGCAGTCCCATGCGCAGGGCATAATATCCGGCCAGGATATCGCCAAAATTGCCGGTAGGCACCGTAAAGCTGATTTCGTCCCCGGCACGGATGACGCCTGCCTTCAGAAGGTCGGCATAGGCACTGAAATAGTAGACAATCTGCGGCACCAGCCGTCCCCAGTTGATGGAGTTGGCAGAGGACAGGGACACCCCGGCCTCATTCAGCTTGGCATTGAACTCCTTATCGCTGAAAATAGCCTTTACGCCGCTCTGGGCATCGTCAAAATTACCCTTGACGGCAGTGACGGCCACGTTGCCCCCCTGCTGGGTAACCATCTGCAGCTTCTGGATGCGGCTGACGCCGTTCTCAGGGTAGAAGACGATAATCTTGGTCTGCTCCACATCCCGGAAGCCCTCCAGGGCAGCCTTGCCGGTATCGCCGGAAGTAGCCACCAGAATCAGCACCTGATTCTTCTCCCCGGTCTTCTTCAGGGCAGTAGAGAGCAGTTGCGGCAGAAGCTGCAGTGCCATGTCCTTGAAGGCGCTAGTCGGGCCGTGCCACAGCTCCAGCACGGACACATCCTCCATGATGTTCAGGGGAGCAACGGCAGCATCGTCAAACTTGCCGCCGCCATAGGCACGCTCCACGCAGCCTTTGATTTCCTCCTCGGTATAGTCAGTCAGGAAGCAGCTCAGCACCTTGGCAGCCCTTTCCTGATAAGAAAGCTTCGTCAGCCCCTTGATAAAATCCATATCCACCTGAGGCAGCTCCTCCGGCACGAACAGGCCGCCATCCTCTGCCAGCCCTGCAATAATCGCCTGAGCAGACGTCATTTTCTGGTTATTTCCTCTTGTGCTGATGTAATTCATATAATTTCTTCACTCCTAAATATATTTAGCAAATTACTAACATTATTTTGATAAAATATTTTACATAAGCAATTTATCTGATTAGATTCGCTACGACAGCATCCACAGCCTTCACCAAATCATCCGGGCTAAGGATCAGCTGCTGCCCCCGGATCCCGGCGCTGATGGCAATCTTTTCATAATTGCGGCAGGTTTCATTCAGGTAGACGGGATAATTCTTCTTGGCCCCCAGAGGAGAGCAGCCTCCCCGCACATATCCGGTGAGCCCCAGCACTTCCTTCAGGTGCACCATCTCCACCCGCTTGTTGCCTGACACGGCAGCCAGGGCCTTCATGTCCAGTTCTCCGTCCCCGGGAATACACGCCATAAGGACTCCTGTCTTGTCACCACGGCACACCAGCGTCTTGAAGACCATCTTTACATCCATGCCGGCAGCCTCTGCCACATGAACCGCGCTCAAGTCATCCAGGTCAACCTCGTATTCCTTGATTTCATAGCTGATTTTCAGCCTGTCCAGAATACGGGCGGCATTAGTTTTCTTATTCTTCATACTGTAACATACTGTCCTTCCTTAGAAAACATAAATCCATGCTAGTATAACACAAATTATTTTTATTGTCTATAATCCGGCGCAAAAAATGCGGAGCAAATGCCGCCTTTTCCGGGAAAGAACTTTCCCGTGCAGGAAATCTTCCCACGAAAAACAGCCCATCTGCTCCGCCCTTGTTTGATTGCCTCAGGGCCCCTAATCAGATTGCTTAACCCCGCTGGCCTTATTGCCTTAATTGGCTTTATTGCCTTTACTGCGCCACGCTACCGTAGGCGGAAATCTCCGGCAGATTCTCGCCGCCCAGCAGGCTGTAGGCATCGCCGTTCTGCTCCGCTACCCCCGGATAATTGGCAGCCCGCACCGCGTCATCATCATTGTTGCGCATGGCAGCCGCCGCCCGCTGCGCCACAGATGCCCTGTCAATGACAGGCCCCACCACAGATTCCAGCTTGGACTTGTTCTCCGCCCACTGCTTCTGAAAACCTGCCAGCTTGCCGTTGTACTTGGCCAGGCGGCCGTCCCAGACTGCAGCATTAAAGGCAGGGCGCCTCTTGCCCTCCTTCCTGGCTTTCTCCGCCCGCTCCTTGGCATTATTCATATTATCGTTGTGAGAAGCCACGTCATAATAGCTTTCCAGCATATTCAGGGAAATCTCCTTGCGCTCCCGGAGCAGCTCACTAAGATATCCCCCGGCAATGGGCACGTTCAGTTCATCCACTCTCTTGTAGGATTCCTCAAAGATTTTCCGCGCCTCAAAAACCCAGTCCAAATCCGGTTCCGGATGCTGTACTTTCAGTTCATCCAGCTTTTCCTGGGTGGCAGTCAAAATAAAGCGCACCTTTTCCTTGTAGCGGAGATAATCCCGGTCGTTCTGCTTGATGAGCTCATCCGCATACCTGCTGTAATTCTCAATATCATAGAGCCGCCAGCTGCCGTCCTCCTGCCTTTGCAGCTTCAGGTTCAGGATATAGGTATCGCCGAAATTCGGCTCGTAGACGCGGACACCGGCAGTCACCCTGATAGGGCCTTCCTCTTCCTGCAGCGCCACTTCCTCCGTGGCTACTTCCTTGCTTTCCTTCCCGGTCATGTAGTCGTTGATTTTGGTGAGGATATAGCTGAGCACCTTATCCGTCAGCTTTTCCTCCTGCCTGTCCTCTTCCCCCGGCGGCGGGTCCCGGTAGACATACTCCAGGCTGCGGAAGCTGACTGTCTTCAGCCCTATCTTGTCCTGAAAGCTGGACTCTGCCGTAATCTTCTCCGGCTCCGGCCACTTGCCGGTCTTTACATAGGCAAGAAAATCCTCCCGGCACAAATCCCCGAAGCTGCCATCCTTCAGCTTTTCATAAACAGGCTCCTCCCGGGGTACCAGTTCAGCAAGCTTTTTGCTGCTGCCCTGAAAGATGGCATCCATATCAATCCGCTTGTAAAGCTCCTCCGTATCGCCGGTATGGATAGCCTTCTGCATAGCCCGCAGTGAATAGGTAGGCGTATAAATATAAAACTTAAAGTAAAAGGCGCCTGCCGCAACACCCAGCAGAAGTTCCAGCAGAACTCCCAAAATCACAGCTTTTTTAACCGTCATTTCCTCACCTGCTTTTCACATCATTGTGTTTTGTCCCATGCAGAAAAAGAGCCCTGCACAGAAAACATCCCTGTTTTTTCTATACAAGACTCATTATATCATAATCTTAGAAATTTTTGTAATAATTTTGTTTTTTCACACATTATGTCTGTGTGCCGGTGCCTGAGCCGGGCGCCAGCGCCTGGCATAGCCTGCCGTCATCATCAGGCCGCTGATAGCCAGCCCGATGTAAAGAGGGTCCACCGGCAAGGGCACCACCAGCCCCAAAGTGACAGGCACCACGGTGCTGACCACGATGGAAGCAAAGGCCCATGTCTTGGCAATACTCCTAGGGCAGAAAATCGCAAAGGTCAGGGGCAGGAAAACGCCGCAGCCCCGCATGGCCATTGACAGGAAATTCCAGAACAGCACCTGGGAATCCAGGTTGACGATAGCAATCAGGCAGGCCAGCCCCATTACCAGCAGCACCACAAAACGCAGGGTATAAAGAAGCCTCCTGCCATCCCCCAAATCCGTCACGCGGCCTATAATATCCCGGGTGAGCATGGTGCCGATGCCCAGGGCCAGCCCGCCGATAGAGCCCACCAGGCTCAGCATGATGCCCCCCAGGGCGATGCCCGCCAGCCACACAGGCTGGTGCTGCAAAAGGTACACAGGCAGCACCAGCACAGGGATAACATCAGGATTCATCACGTGCATGTACATGCCGATGGCTATAGAGGGCAGTCCCACGGGAATGACGATGGCGGCTGCCGCAAAGGCCCCGGCAGCTGCCGCCCGGGGGCTGGCGGCGGAGAAAAAGCACTGGATATAGGTCTGGGTGCAGACAACCCCCACAATCATGGAGAACAGCTTGGAAAAGCCGCCCCCTAGGCCGATATTGAACATATTGCACCAATATTCAGGAGGCATCGCCTGCTGCAGCCCCGGCAGGGACACAAGCTCCCGAAAGGCACTGATACCTGCCACGAACAGGCTCAGCCAGATGACCAGCATCTTCAGCATGCCCCCCACCCCGGCACTTTTCATGCCGCCGAAAAAAACGTAGGCGGCCACCAGGGCGATGAGGATGCCTGCCGACAGGGGCACGGAGGTATGCAGCGTAGCGGAAATAATCTGTATGCCCGGCAGGCAGCTGGCCACCACGCTGAAGAGGATGCCGGCAGAGGAAATCAGCCCTGCTGCCTCTGCCGCCTTGCTACCGTAATTGCGCTGCAAATACTGGGGAATAGTCTCCAGCCCCGTGGCCCGCAATCTGCCGGCATAAAAGAAGCCCATCAGGATGAAGGCGATGCCGGAACCCAGGGTGAACCACCAGGCGGACAGACCCATGCTGTAGGCCAGCTGGGCGGTTCCCACCGTGGCACCGCCTCCCACCACCGTGCCAGCTATGCTGCCAGCCACCAGCGGCACACCGGCACTCCTGCCCCCCAGGCTGTACCCCTCCGCCGACCTGACGGACCTTGCCGCATAAATGCCGCCCCCGATGACGACAAACAGCGTCAGGGCGATAATCACCAGATGCGCCGAACTTAACTCCATAACCTTTCCTTCTTCCCGGATGCCCAAATCACCAAATACATCACAAAAAATACATAACACAGCAACAAAGCAACAAATCAACAAAGCACATGCCAAAATACCAAGTACAATACCAAAGCACATGCCCCAACTACCAAGTATAATAATAAAACACATGCTCCAAATATAAAATACATAATAATGAAGCATGAGCATCGCGTCATAACTATTCTGCATTATAGAACTTTGCCCCAAAAATTTCAAGAAAATATGTCAAGTATACAATATTTGTGAAATGAAAAATTTCTGCTATAATATATTCTGCAATATATTGCTGCAATATATTTTGCCGAGGAAGTTTTGCTTGCCGTTTTTTGGCTGCGATTTTATGACGGGGCAGGCAGCCCGTGAGGCCGCCTTATCCCTTTTTATGATGTGCGAGGTGCTGAATATGCTAAAAATTGCCGCTGCCCAGATGAAGGTTATTCCCGGGCATCCTAGTGAAAATACCGCCAACATGCTGTCCATGATTGAAGAGGCCAAAAACAATCAGGCAGACATCATCATCTTCCCGGAAATGGCCGTGCCGGGCTACCTGCTGGGTGATACCTGGGAACAGACCGCCTTCATCCGGGACTGCGAGGAATGTGGCCGGGACATTATTGCCGCCTCCCGGGATATTGCCGTCATCTTCGGCAACGTGGCTGCGGACTGGAACAAAAAGAACAATGATGGCAGGGTGCGCAAGTACAACGCCCTGTTCATGGCTTATCAGGGCAAGCTGGTGCAGCCGGAAAACATGCCCTATCCCTTCGTCATCAAGACGCTGATGCCCAACTACCGGGAGTTCAACGACACTCGCCATTTCTTCAGCCTCAGGCAGCTGGCAGAGGAACTGCATACCACGGCGGAAAAGCTGCTGAGTCCCCTGAAACTTGCCATCCAAGGACGCACTTATGGCATCGGCGCCTTTCTCTGCGAGGACGGCTGGAGCGATGACTACAACCTGGCGCCGGTAGAGATTCTGAGCACTATGGGCGTGGATATGCTGGTGGATATTTCCTCCTCCCCTTATACCCTGGGCAAGAACGGCAAGCGCCACCGGGTTTTCGGCAGGCTGGCCAAGGAGGCCGGGGTGCCCCTTCTCTATGTGAACAACGTGGGCATCCAGAATAACGGCAAGACCATCTACACCTTTGACGGCTCCTCCACCCTCTACAACAGCCAGGGCATTATGGCAGACTGCCTGCCAAAGTACGTGCAGCAGCTGGGCTATTATGATTTGGAAAGCATTGATGCCATGCCAAAGTACAAGCGGGAAAAGAACGATGCCATCGGCCACATCTTTGCAGCTGTTTCCTATGGCGTCCGCAGCTTTCTGGCAGATATCCACATGGAAAAAGTGGTCATCGGCATTTCCGGCGGCATCGACTCAGCTGTGGCAGCCGCCCTCTACACCCATATCCTGGGGGCAAAAAACGTCCTGCTGGTCAACATGCCCAGCGTATATAACTCCGCCACCACCCGGGGGCTGGCCCAGAAGCTGGCGGAAAACCTGGGCTGCAACTACGCCATCATGCCAATCCAGGAGTCAGTTGACCATACCATCAGCCAGCTGGAAACCATTCCTGTAACCTTCCTGCAGGACGGCAGCAGCTTCAGCCTGAAGGTTTCCTCCTTCGTGGCAGAGAACATTCAGGCCCGGGACCGCAGCGCCCGGGTGCTGGCAGGCATCGCAGCGGCCTTTGGCGGCGGCTTCACCTGCAACGCCAACAAGGCGGAGACCACCGTAGGCTACTCCACCCTTTACGGCGACCAGTCAGGCTTCCTCTGCGCCCTGGCTGACCTGTGGAAGTATCAGGTCTATGACCTGGCCCGCTACCTGAATGAAAAGGTCTACGGCAGGGAAGTTGTGCCTCAGGCAACTATCGACATTGTGCCAAGTGCCGAGCTTTCCAGTGCCCAGAATGTTGACGAGGGCAAGGGAGACCCTATCAAGTATCCGTATCACGACTACCTTTTCCGCAGCTTTGTGGAATACTGGCAGAAAGCCACCCCTGCCGACATCCTGCAGTGGTACAAGGACGGGGTGCTGGAGGAAAAAATCGGCTGCCAGCCTGGCCTGGTGGCTGAGTATTTCCCTTCCCCGGCAGAGTTTATTGCAGATTTGGAGCGCTGGTGGCGCCAGTTCACCGGCATGGCAGTGGCCAAGCGCATCCAGGCGCCGCCGATTATTGCCATCAGCCGCCGCGCCTACGGCTTTGACCACCGGGAATCCCAGAACGGCATCTACTATACCCGTGCCTACCGGCGCCTCAAGGCAGAACTCCTGCAGGAATAACCCACAGGCAGTTATAACCCAGATAAATAACCTATCGACATAACCTATAAACATAAACTATAAACACAACTTATAGACATAGCCTGGAGGAATAACTAACAAAGACAAATTAAAAACTGCTGGCCCATCCCTATGACGAGCCAGCAGTTTTTTACATCTCGTTACAATTCTACATCTCTACATTTCTACACTTCTACACTTCTAGTCCTTCAAGGATTTGTAATACAACATGCAGTGGCAGAAGCCCTCATACTCAGGGTCCGCAATCTGGTCACGAAATTCCTTGCACATGCACTTGTTATCTTCTGTCATTTCCAGCCGGCAAGGACAATAACCGCCCTTTTTTTCCAACCCGTCCTTAATCATCTTGACAACTTTCTCATCAGGATTCAAGGATATTTTCATGGTGAACGCCTCCCTTTCAGAACATGCCTGCAAAAATCAGGCCAAAACAACCCTTGCCATCTATCCCTGCTTATCATACTTCCATGATAATCGGCAAAATCATCGGACGGCGGCGGGTACGCTCAAAGATAAAGCGGCCCAGGGCATCCCGCATGGCGGATTTCAGGGCCGCCCATTCGGTAATCCCCTCTTCCTCGCAGTGCACCAGAGCATCCTCCACCCTGGTCTTCACATCTTCCATCAGTTCCTCTGACTCACGGACGTACACAAAGCCGCGGGAAACAATATCAGGGCCTGCCACCACAGTGCCGCTGGTCTTGTCCATCGTAACAACGATGATGATGATGCCGTCCTGGGACAGCTGGCGGCGGTCACGCAGCACGATATTGCCCACATCGCCAACGCCGAGGCCGTCAATCAACACCCTGCCGGAGGTCACACGGCCTGCCACATAGCCCTTGTCCCGGGTGAACTCCAGTATCTGGCCATTTTCCCCAATAAAGATATTCTCCTTAGGCATCCCCAGCTCCGCAGCCAGCTTGGCATGCTTCACCAGATGGCGGTACTCCCCATGCACAGGGATAAAGAACTTAGGGCGCACCAGGTTGTGCATCAGCTTCAATTCCTCCTGGCTGGCATGGCCGGATACATGGATGCCGTTCTCCCTGCCGTACACCACATTGGCACCCAGCTTCAGCAGGTTGTCAATCGTACGGGAAACCAGCTTTTCATTTCCCGGAATCGGCGTAGCGGAAATAATGATGGTATCCCCCGGCACAATCCCCACCTTGCGATGGTCTGACTGGGACATGCGGGTCAGGGCCGACATAGGCTCCCCCTGGCTGCCGGTGGTGATAATGACCATCTGCTCCATCGGATAATTGCCGATGCTGTCAATATCCACCATAGTCCCCTCAGGGGCCTGGATATACCCCAGTTCCAGGGAAATGTTGACCACGTTGACCATGCTGCGCCCCAGCACCGCCACCTTGCGCTTGTAACGGACCGCGGTGTTGATAATCTGCTGGATGCGATGCACATTGGAGGAAAAAGTGGCGATGATGATGCGGGCGCGGGCATTGTGGAATGCCTTGTCAAAGGAAGCCCCCACGGTACTCTCGCTAGGTGTGTGCCCTGCACGCTCCGCGTTGGTGCTATCCGCCATCATCAGCAGGACGCCCTTGTTGCCCAAATCCGAAAAACGGCGGAAATCCGTCATCTTGCCATCAATCGGGGTATAATCCAGCTTGAAATCGCCGGTATGGATAATCGTCCCCATCGGCGTAGTCACCGCCAGCCCCACAGCATCAGGAATACTGTGGTTCACCCGGATAAAATTCACATGAAAGCAGCCTGCCCTGATGGTATCCCCCTGCATGACAGCACGGAGATTGCTGGAATCCACGCCATTCTCCTGCAGCCTGCCCTCCAGTATGCCCAGGGTCAGCCGCGTACCATAAACTGGCACATGAATCTGCTTCAGTACATAAGGCAGCGCCCCGATATGGTCCTCATGGCCATGAGTCAGCACTATCGCCTTTACCTTGTCCCTGTTCTCCACCAGATAGGAAATATCAGGAATCACCAGGTCAATGCCCAGCATCTCCTCATCCGGGAACATCAGGCCCGCATCAATAAGTAAAATCTCGTCACCATACCGTACCACGGTCATGTTCTTACCGATTTCGCCTAATCCACCCAGAGGAATAATCTGTAATTTTTGCTTTTCTCTTGCCAAAAATCACACCTCCATATATTTTATTTTTAATTTAACACAAAATCTGACACAAAATAATCTAAGTCGAACCGCTCAATGAATTATACTTTATGCTCAAAATGCTTACAAAAAAACACGCAACAAAACCCAGTGTGACAATCGTCCCGGCACACTGAGCATAAAAAAAGCTTCATAAAAATCGACCGTTCTGCTCATTACAATAGATTATATCATATAAGTGCCCGAATTGTAAAGCTGGCCCGCTAAATGGCCAGCCTGGCAAAAATCCCCACCAAAATCGCATAAAAAATCCGCACAAAAAACGGCACAAAAAAACGGCACAAAAAAACGGCACAAAAAAAACGGCACAAAAAAACGGCACGGCAGCATCGGCAAATATCGCCGATGCTGCCGTGCCGCCCTCATGCCTGATTCACCCCGGCACCTGACTCACCCGGCTTCCCGGATAGCCAGCCTGCCCGGTCAGCAGCTTTTTTGTCACTCTGCTTCCTCAGCATCGCAAAGCTCGTTATAAACGCGCTGTACAGCCTCGAACTCTTCGTCAGTAGGGTCCACATACTCATCCTCGCCATTCTCGTCCTTGACAATCTTGGCGATAATGACATTTTCCTCCTCATCGAAGTTCTCGTCATTCTCCACATTCAGGCCCACCAGCAGGGCAAAATCCTGCCCATCTACAGGAATAATCATCTCCTGCTGATAGTACAGGGAATTGCCGTTATCATCATTGAACTCAACTACGATATTCTCATCCATTTCGTCAAGCATCTTATCAGCCATCATAGCACCTCACATTCTATTTTCCAAAAATCAAATCGAACTGGTCTCATTCTACCCTACCTGCCGCCAGCTTGTCAAGCCAGCCTGCCCCTCTGCAGATATTCCCGCAAATTCAACAGCCATGACGCCACAGTCCGCTTGCCAGGACGGGCCTGCCCGCTACGCAGCTAAGCCCCCGGCACTATATATCCTATATATCCTCAGTCTCCATGCCGGCTAAGTTCTTGCTCCGATAGTAGCTGACCACCTTGTTCATAAAATCAAAAGCCGTCCTGACGATATCATTACTGGCAAAGTAGTCTATATGCCGGGAAAAGCGGTTATTTACCACCAGGTACAAAAGCTCCAGCTGCTTGATTTTTTCCTTCCTGCTGGTGACAATCTTGTCAAATACCTCCATTGTGGTGACAAAATCGTACAAAAAGGGCACTGAAAGCTTGGTGCTGCGCATGGATACGCCAATCCCCGGAATCTCACTGACTATCCGGCAGATTTCCTCGGATTTTTCCGCCTGTCCGTCATCCACCGCCCGCAAATCATGCAGCAGGCAGTTGTTGTGAGCTATGCTGTTCCTGATATTGCGCACGGAATAAAAATAATCAGGGTTGACATGCTTCTGGTCATATTTGCTGTAATAAAAATCGTACAGCACAATCAGATTGGTAAAAGTCAGCACCTCGATGACATTCCAGACCGCAAAATTGTCCTTGTACTTCTTTATCAGCCCGGCAGTATAAGGTGCCTTCTGCCGTTCAATCTCCCTTGCCAGCCAGGGCTGCTTTTTGAAAAGCTCCGTCACGATGGAGTAGCCATCCTCACGCTTGTTCTTTTGCAGGGACGCCAGCAGGTTGATTTTGGCAAAATGCTCCACATCCATGACGATAGGAAACATGACGCGCCGCAGGTAAACATCCAGCAGGGACAGCTCTTTGAGATAGGCAAAATCCAGGTCAATATACTCCCCCATCCTGTCCCCCTTACGGTATTTGTCATAATTATTGGCATAAAACTTCAAGCGGAAATAGTAGGTATGGTTCGCCAAAAACTCCTTGGCTTTCTTCTCATCAATCATCTCAAAGGTGATGCCCTTTGACTTCATCTGCTGAATCTGGCCATCAATATTAAACTTTTCCCGTGGCATACATTCACTTCCTGTCCTGCAATTTTTTTGGTATTCACTGCTGCGTGGGAATATGATATGGTATGGTACGATACCATATGATGTGATACGATATGATATGGTATGATATGGTATGGTATTATCGTGCAGGCAAGGGGGCGCATGTGCCCACGAAAACACGCTCTCGCTCCGCGTTGTGCCTAGCGGATGCTAAGTTCAAGCTTCGCCTCCGGCTCGCTTATCACTAAGCACCGAGGCACAACAAGGGTTTTCTTTGGGCACAATGCTTCCCCATGCCTTCCCAGCTTCCTGCAAAAACTCAGATACGCAAAGCTATTGCAATAATATCACCATATATGAAAAAAGAATGGAATTATTTTTAATTTTACCAGCAACAAGTTAAATTCGCGGCATTTTTAAAGAATTAACGTTCTTTTGATTCTTTATGTCAGAATAATTAAACGTCCTCATAACCTTACCTCCAAATTATTCCCTTAAATTACAGCAAAAATTAAGGGAAAAGTCAATGTTATAAGGGAAATGAACAACTATGTACGAAACAAAATCTCTGTAAACTTAACAATAATAGGTGATTTCTCCAAAATAAACAATCCACTTTTTAATAATATCATTCGCCCGTGCCTCAATCATCCGCATGATGTTCCGCAATGCTTTATCAGGTATACGGGATTTGTTGTGACACAAAAGACACTTTCCAGAAGCAGTAATCCATATCTTTGTGGCATTAGAAGCAGGATTTCCTTCTGATACATGCACATGTATCGGTTCTAATGGTTTGTTCTCATTTGTCCAAAAATAAACCCAGTATGGACCAATTTTAAAGACCTGAGGCATTCAAAAAACCACCCTCCTTGGCAAATTCAATTATCAGATGCGCTGTCGACCTGATAATTGACATATATTCCGCCACTTCTTCCTCAGAAAAACCATTAACACTCACAATTTCATAATCCGGCAGATAACATGTCATATCATGAAAACAATCATTTGCATCCGGCTTTTCTATATATACCTTTACTCTATTGTCCGGCAACAATTCAGAATGAACAATTTCTGTATGGTCATCTAATGTCATAAATGGATATATCATAACAAATCAGTCCTTCCTATAGAGATTTATTAACGCAGTTACCATAATAATATTACCACATATCTAAGCATTGAGAAATAAAATTATATTTCGCAGCCAATAAAAAAGCCCGGCTGTTACCATCAACCGGACTCAATACCAACACAAATATAATTGTATAACAAGCTGGCACTGCACCAGGGCGGCATGGCATGTGCCTGGCACAGGCATTGAGACGCGCCTCGGTACTTAGCGATTTGCGAGCAAAGCGAAGCAAGAGCTTAGTACCGCTAGGCGTGCGGTACAGTGCAGTCCTGTGGTCATGCTTTAGTTCCGAGGATAAATCCTTAGCTGCTAGGCGCTGGAGGAAGACATGGTAATTTCCATGCCGACCGACAGCAACAACGCAGATAAGGATTTAGACCGGAAATAATGCATAGACCATTGGACTGTACTGTACCTAATAGCGAGAGCGTGCCTGAACAGGCACTGCCATGCCGCCCCGTATACAGTAAATCAAGATTAAATATTAACGATTAAAGCTTAAAGATTATTTCATCTTTTCCTTGAGCATATCAGCTGCCGCCAGCAGCCCCACAATCATGGCCGATGGCCTTGGCGGGCATCCCGGCACATACACATCCACCGGCACCACCTTGTCGGCAGCCCCCACGATGGCATAGGTATCCCCATAGGTCTCGCCGCCTGCCGCACAGGCGCCGCAGGCCATTACCAGCCTCGGCTCCGGCATGGCCTCATAGCTCATCTTCAAGGCCTGCTCCAGATTGCGCGTCACCACGCCTGTCACCATCAGCATATCCGCATGGCGAGGGGATGCCACGAAAGCCACCCCGTACCGATGCAAATCATAATAGGGATTGCCAAGAGCCCCCATCTCAAAATCACAGGCATTACAGGAACCTGCATCCAGATGGCGCACATGCAAAGAACGCCCCAGCTTTTCCTTCAGCACATCAGCCAGAGCCTCCTGCCCG
The DNA here is from genome assembly GCA_022786545.1 of Selenomonadaceae bacterium. GTDB lineage: Bacteria > Bacillota > Negativicutes > Selenomonadales > Selenomonadaceae > Anaerovibrio. Next base: position 11,683 of record JALFXV010000088.1, on the reverse strand, counting down.
GCCTCAATGAGATAAGGCATGGCATCCTCAGCAGAATGGTGCAGCATGCCCTCAGCTTCCCTGCCCTCTTCCAGGGCAGCCACGGCACATGCCTCTACGCACTTGCCGCAGAAAATGCACTTCTTGTAGTCAATCTTGTAGCCGCTGCCCTCAGCCTGAAAAGCCCCTACCGGGCACGCCCCCTGGCACTTTGGCAACAGGCTTTCCTCCACGCTGCCTGACAGCTTGCCGCGAAAACGCTGGCTGCCGCTGAGGGACACCTGCTCCGTGGCTATCTTGTCGCGAAAAATTCTCTCCAATACCTTAAACACAGTTATCCCTCCTTATCTATCAATACATGCGTAGCAGAGCTCGAAGCTCTTGTTGATCAATGGGAAATCAGGAATAATATCCCCCTGCACCGCAATAGTCAGGGCAGGCCAGTTTGGATAAGAAGCACTGCGGACAAAGAGCCTGTCAATCCTGCCCTCCTCATCAAGAGCCACATAATGGAAATTACTGCCCCGCGGGGACTCGCAGATGCCCCAGGCTTCCCCGGCACCATAGGCCATATCACCATGCAGCGGCATGCCGTGGCAGTTCCGCAGCATATCCAGCAGCTTGTCCACCATCTCAAAGGAAGCAGACAGCTCACCAATGCGCACCAGCAGCCTTGCCGCCACATCCCCCATAGTCTTGGTATACGGCTGGAAGTCCAGTTCAGGATACACCCCAAAGGCGAAATCACTGCGGCTGTCATGGGCGTAGCCGCTGGCCCTCGCCCCCACGCCAACCATCGCCAAATCCACAGCCGTCTGATGGCGGATGATGCCCGTAGTCTGCACCCGGTTCTGGAAATTCTCCTGCTCCCGGAACATGGTAGCCAAATCATCCACGCCCTCCGCAGTTGCATCCATCACGCTATGGATTTCCTCAATCAGCTCAGGGGTAATATCCTGCCGGACGCCCCCCGGCACAATCACGCCCCGGAGGAAGCGATTGCCGGCCACAGCCTCGCAAAGCCGCATCAGCCGTTCCTTGAGCCTTGACCCCAGGCTGATGGCAGGATTAAAGCCCACGCCTGCCGGCATATTGCCCAAATCCCCCACATGGTTCACGATGCGCTCCAGTTCCGAAAGCAAGGTGCGGATGATCTCCGCCCTTCGCGGCACGCTGACGCCAGCCACCTTTTCCACCGCCTGGCAGAAGCTCCAGGTGTTGGACACGCTGCAGGCACCGCAGATGCGCTCCACAATATGCAGTGCTTCCTCCGGCGTCTTTCCCTCTACAGCCTTCTCAATGCCGCGATGGGTAAAGAACAGCTTGGCATCCAGCTGCAGCATGGCCTCGCCAGCCTGGCTGAAGCGGAAATGCCCCGGCTCGATAATACCTGCATGGATAGGCCCTACAGGCACCTCAAAAAGCCCCTGCCCCTTGGCGGAGCGCACCTTGAACTTCCGCTCGCCACGAACCTTGGCATTGACCTTCACAGACTTCCGCAGGGGATAAAAGCCCTCCGGGAAGCTCTCATGCAGTACCAAAGGCCGCAAATCAGGATGCCCATCCGGCACCAGGCCGAACATGTCATGAATTTCCCGCTCATACCAGGCAGCAGCCGGAATAGCATGGGTGATGCTCTGGTAGCTCAGGGAGCCCTCCGGCTGAAACACCGCCTTGACCACCTGCATGTCCTTCTTCTCAGGCATCTCAAAATAGCAATAAATAGCATAGCCGGTGCCCCGGGCGGTTTCATCCCTGCCGAACATGGCAGTCAGCGGATGACGGCCATCGTCATAAACCTGCACCGCCGTCTTCAGCAGTTCCTCCGGCGCAACCACCTGCACAACCTTCTCCATCAATACACACCTCCCAGAACAATCTGTGCCGCATGAGTCAGCAGGTTATTCAGCACCGCAATCTCACTGAGCCCGGCACTGGCCACGCAGCTAAAGAGCAAAAGCCCTGCCAGCACAGCGGAATCCACGAAGCCAAAGAGCTCCCCGGAGCTCTTTCTCTTGGCCTGGCCGCCAAACATGCGCATGACATGGTACAGAATACCAATCAGCATGCCGGCCAGCAACAGCAGCATCAAAATGCCCAGCCACGGATGCTCCGCCTGGAAAAAGCCGAAAATAATATAGAACTTGCTGAAGAACACGCCGATGGGCGGCATGCCCAGGATGCCCACGATGCCCAGAAGCCAGAACAAGGCCGTCCGCGGCGTCTGAGTCATCATGCCGTGGATGCGCATCATATTCTTGGTACCGAACTCCTCCATGATAGTACCGGCCGTATAAAACAGAGAATACTTCACCAGAGCATGATTAAACATGTGCAGCAGCATAGCCTGAGCTGCCATTGGCACAAAAAGACCTAAACCTGCCACCATCAGGCCGAAATTCTCCATAGAAGAATATGCCAGCATACGCTTCACATCCCTCTGCACCAGCACAAAAGGCACCGCCGCCGCCACAGTAAAGAGGCCGAAGAACAAGCACAGGCCGCTGATGAAATCCACCCCGATGGATGGCAGCAGGATGATGATATTCCTTATGAGCACATAGATGGCGCAGATACACAGAGAGCCGGACAAAAGGCCGCTGGTCAGGGCCGGTGCCTCAGAATGGGCATCCGGCAGCCAGGCATGCATAGGCGCCAGTCCCACCTTGGTGCCATAGCCCACAAAGAGAAAGCAGAAGGCGAACTTGGCCATAGCCGGGTCAATGCTGTCCACATGCTGGGCAAGATACAGCCAGTTCAGAGGATTGTCTGGCCCGATATTGGTCAGCTGGATATAATAAACGAGAATTGTTCCCAAAAGGGCAAGACAGATGCCCACGGTGCAGACCATAACATACTTCCAGGTAGCCTCCAAAGAAGTACGGGTAAACTTGAAGGCCACCAGCAGGGCGGATACCAGAGTAGTCGCCTCAATGGCAACCCACATCAGCCCCAGGTTGTTCACAGTCACCACCACAAACATAATCCACACAAACATGTGGGACAGGGCATAAAAACGCCCCTCCAGCCGCCCGAAGCGGCGCAGGTAGCCATATCGCTTGTTGGTATCCCTGTCCAGATATGCCTTGCTGGTCCAGGCAAAGGCCAGGTACAGGGTACCGATAATCAGCAGCATCCAGACGCTGAGGGCATCCAGATACAGGTATTCATCCCCGTAGGGAGTATTCACATCAAAGGCCGTCACCAGCAGGAAAAGCGCCGCCGCCACAGATGTAGCGGTCAGGCGGTTAAGCCAGTGCAGCACATTCCTTGACAGCATATTTGTTGCCGAAACCAGACTGAAGACGACAGGCAACAAAAGTATGATATAGATAAGGTCACTTATACTAAAATTCATCTCATTACCCCTTCAGCTTCTTCATTACACTCGTATCAGTAGTCATAAAGGACAGGCGCATCCTAGAGGTCAGGATGACCAGCACCACTACCGCAATCAGCACGTCCAGGAAAACACCCAGCTCCACCACCAGGGGCAGTCCCTCCGTCATCAGGAGTCCCAGCAGATAGATGCCGTTCTCCAGGGTAATCAGCCCCACAATCTGGATGATGGCACGCTTTCTCAGCACCATCAGGGAAAGCCCCGTCATAATCATCAAGATAGAAGCGGCAATAATATCCCGTCCCATAGAGCCCGGCAGCAGCCGCTCTACAATGGCATAACCCAGCACCAGGAAAAGTGCCGCCGCCATAGTGGAGTAGTTGACGTTGCTCTCAGACAAAATCTCACGCTCGTTGGTGAGCTTGCCCACCAGATTCCACACGGCCCCGGGGATAAAGATGACCTTTACCGCCAGCGTCAAAAGCCCCGGCAGCATAGCGTGGAGGCCGCCCCCGTGGGACAGGCCCAGCCAGAAGCAGGCACAGGCAATAATCAAGGACTGGCTGGCCAGGCAGATAACCGCCCGCCGCAAATCCGTAATTCTGGTCTGCAAAAATACTACAAGAACCAGGAACACTACCAAATAATCCACTTTCTCCCAGTCCTCCTTACTCTGCAATAATCGCCAGAAGCAGCAGCACTATTGCCGCCCCCAGATAAACACGCACCTTAAAGAGGCGCATCTTGTTGTTGAGGATTTCCACAACCCCTATCAGCACCGCCCCAAACAGGATTTTCACCGCCAGCGGCACAGCCAGCGGCAGGTACAAAGCCCCGAACAAGGTCAGGAACACCATGATTTTCAGCATGCTGCCCAGATGAATAAGAGTCAGCAGAGGGCCGGAATACTCCAATGTCATGCCCTCATGAATCATGGTCAGCTCCAGATGGGTGTCAGGATTGTCCACCGGCAGGCGGCTGTTCTCCGCCAGAATCACCAAAAAGAATGCCACGCAGGCAAGAGCCGCCGACACGGTAAAATATGCCCCGTCATAGTCAATCACCATGCTGGACAAAGTAGTCGAATGATACCGCAGGCTGTTGATGAGGATAGCCAGCATCACAGCAGGCTCCACCAGCACGGAGATGTAAATCTCCCGGGAGCCCCCCATGCCGCCAAAGGAAGTAGCCGCATCCATAGAGGACAGCGTCATAAAGAACCGCCCCAGGGCCAGGATATAGACAAAGACAAAAGCATCGCTGATGCTCACCTGCCCGGCCAGAAAGCCCGGCACCATAGAAGCCGCCAGAAAGCTGGTCACAAAGTAGGCCACCGGCGCCAGGATGAAAATCACGCTGGTATGGGGTGTCAGAATAGCAGGCTTCTTCCACCACTTCTGCAAATCAAAATACTCCTGCAGCACGCTGGCACCCTGCCTTTTCTGCAAGAACGCCTTTACCTTGTTGATAATGCCGGCAATCAAAGGCGCAAAAGCCAGCAGCACCAGGGCCTGTACTATATTAAGCCCCAGACCTTCCAGAATGTAGCCCATTATAATACCCCCCAGATAAGCACGCAAATCATGGCAATCATGGTATAGCCGATATACAGGCTCACGCTGCCCTCCTGAATGTGGCGGAAAGCGGAGGATGAGCTGATCATCCAGGTCTGTACCGGCTTGTACAATTTCTCAGTAAACAAATCAGGAATCTCCAGATGCACCTTCAGCTTGCGGCCGAAGTAATCATGCTCCTTGCGGATATATTCGGTACGCCGCTGAGGGTTCAGGATGCTGCCAAAAGCACGGCGCAACGGCTTGCTGAAGCCTGTAGCACTGTACTGCTGGCGGCTGGTAGGATAAGTGCCGCAGTTCCAGGTCACATCCCGGCGCTCAAACTTTTTGCTGCCTAGGAGAGCCACGGCCACAAACACCGTCACCAGCACCGTCACAGCCAGGATGATAGCCGGGCTGTAGATAGCATAGCGGCCGCTGCCGCCCCAGATAATGCCCAGAGGATTCCCCATCGGGGCCGTCATAGGGCCTGCCACAATGCCCTGCATGGTATTCACCACAGGGTCCGGCAGGATGCCCACCATCACCACCAGGGCCGCGGCGATACCCATGCCCAGCAGCATAAAGAACGGCTGCTCATGAGCCCTGTCCACAATCTGGCTCCGCGGGCAGCCCAAAAAGGCCGTGCCGTAGAGGCGCACAAAGCACCCCAGTGCCGTAGCGCCGGTCAGCCCCAGCAGGACAAAGGCAAAAACCACCAACAGCCTCAGCTCCGGGCTGCCTGCCTGCTGTGCCAGGGTAATAAAGCTCTGCAATACCAGCCACTCGCCAATTAAACCGCTGGTAAAAGGCAAGGAAGACAGGGCCATAGCGCCAATCAAGGTAAAAAACGCCGTATAAGGCATCTTCTTAATCAGGCCCCCCATCTTCTCGATGTTCTTGCTGCCGGTAGCGTGCATCACCGCACCAGCGCTCATGAACATCAGCCCCTTCATCAGGCTGTGGCTGAAAGCATGCACCATAGCGGCAGTAAAGGCCACCACCGCCAGAGGAAACAAATTCATGGACATGAGCACCATGCCGCAGCCAAACACGGCAAAGATAATGCCCATATTCTCAACGGAGGAATAAGCCAGGATACGCTTCATATCCACTTCCATCGTAGCATACAGCACCCCCAGGAAAGCGGAAATCAGGCCCACAACAGTCACCAGCAGGCCGTACCAGAACACCTCCATGCCGATGAACTGAAAGGCAAAGCGGCCAAAGCCGTACAGAGCCACCTTCAGCATAACGCCGCTCATCAGGGCGGACACATGGCTAGGTGCCGCCGGATGGGCATTAGGCAGCCAGATATGCAGGGGCATCAGGCCGGACTTCAGGGCAAAGCCTGCAAAGGCACATAAAAAAGCGATATGCCGCATAACCCCGTCAAGCTGATTATGCATCATATCAGCAAAAGCAAAGCTGGCAGAATGACTGCCCAAAAGATAAAAAGCCACGAGGATTGCCGCCGTGCCCAGGTGGGTCATCACCATGTACTGATAAGCGGCAGAAACGGTTTCCTTCTTGCCTGCCTCGTGATTTACCAGCAAAAAAGAAACAAGTGCCATAATCTCCCAGGACACAATAAAAGTAAAGGCATCCCCGGAAATCAGCACCGCCACAATCGAAAACAAAAATAAATTCCACATACCTGTCAGGGCACGGATACGGCTCCCCAGGTATCCCCTGGCATAATCCAGGGCATAAATGCTAATGAAAAACCCGGCGATGCCGGTAATAACTAAAAACACGCTGCTCCAGCCATCGGCAACCAGCGAATAGCTGCCCCATTTTGCCTCAATCAGCAGGGCATCATTGGGCACCAGCAGATACCTGAGGCCGCTGAAAGCAGTCATGCCGCTGGCCACAATGGCACAGAGCATGCCTGCATAATGGGCAGCCAGCTCCAGCCTCTTTGGCCAGACAATGGTCAGCGTTCCCAGCAGAAAGACCAGCAGGGAACATAACAATACATCCATTTCTTCAACTCCTACATATATTTATTACCTGCCCCGCCCCTTTTTAGGGAGCAGGGCAGGCTTATAACAAAATCAGGCTCCTCTTGCACCAGGCAAAACCCGCAGCAAAATCAGCTCTATATCACACAAAACGGGCTAATGGCACAGTCAGGACTTCCTTGCCAGCAGCTGCTGACGCACATCCTCCGGCACCAGATTGCCGCCGGTAGCCCAGATAATATGAGTGGCATTGGCCATCTTCTTGCCCAGGCGGTTGTCATACTTGTACTCATCCATCACGGCAGACCGGCCCATGCACACAGGGCCGTGGATGGCGGCACAGGCACTAGGCTCGATGAAGATGCCCTCATGCTGCCACAAAAGATGCAGGTACTCAAAAATCCGCTTGTCCTTGATGGTAAAATCACCGCTGAGGAACGGCAGGATAAACTCCCCTACAAAGCTGGACTGACGGCTGACAGCCAGCCCGTCCGCCTGGGTATTGCCGGACAGCCCGATATCCTGCACAGAAATATTATCAAAGAGCCCCGTCACCATGCCCAGCAGCATGCAGGGAGCCTGGGTCGGCTCCACAAAGAAGCAGTGCACATGCTCCCCAAAAAGCTGCTTCAGCCCAAAGGTAATGCCCCCTGGGGCACCGCCCACGCCGCAAGGCAGGTAAACAAACAGCGGATGGTCCTTGTCCACCACAATATGCTCTGCTGCCAGCTGGCTCACCAGCATCTTGGCTGCCACCGCATAGCCCAGGAACAGCTCCTTGGAATGTTCATCATCCACAAAATAGCTGCTCTCGTCCGCCTCGGACTTGGCCCGGCCTTCCTTCACGGCATCGCTGTAGTTGCCTTCATACTCAATGACGGTCACGCCTTTGCTGCGGAGCAAATCCTTCTTCCACTGCCTGGCATCGCTGGACATGTGGACAATGGTCTGGAATCCCAGGGCCGCTCCCATAATGCCGATGGACAGCCCCAGGTTGCCGGTAGAGCCCACCTGCAGCTTGCGGGTGGCAAAAAACTCCCGGGCCTCCTCATCAGCCAGCTTGCAATAGTCATCCTCAAAACTTTCCAGGATGCCGTTCTCCACCGCCAGATTTTCCGCATGCTTCATGACCTCGTAGATGCCGCCCCTGGCCTTCACGGAGCCAGCCACCGCCAGATGGCTGTCCAGCTTCATCATCAGGCGCCCGGCAATATCCGCCCCGACCCGCGGCGAATTAAGTGCCTCCCTGAGCTTTGAAACCTCCACCAGGTCAGAGTCAATCAGGCCGTTCCTTTCCTCCGTCTCCGGGAACAGCTTTTTTATCAGGGGGGCAAAGCGGCGCATGCGGGCATAGGCAGAATCAATATCCGACAAAGTAAGGGATGAACGCAGCACAGCATCATCGTTATTCATCTTCATGGGATTTGCCCATTCCACCTCAATGGCATTCCGTATATCCGTCAACAAAATCTCCCTGCGCTCCAGAGAAGAAAGGCTATCAATTTCCATCCGTGAACATTCCTTTCCATAACACTCAACCAACACTCAACCAACACTCAACCAACAATTAACCAATAAGGCAATCAACAATTAATTGACAATTAGCAAAAAGTTAATCGATGCCATCCGAATCAACACCGTTTAATTATACAGATTTTGCGGCCTCAATTCAACTGCGTTTTCGCAAATATTCCACAAAATCCCCTTCCGGCAGGGGCTTGGAGTAATAATACCCCTGCACGTAGTCGCAGCCCATCCCCATCAGCCTCTGCCGCTGCTCCTCAGTCTCAACTCCCTCGGACAGCACCGCCAGCCCCATATTCTTGCACATATCAATAATATGGTGCATCATCTTGTCGCTCTGCTCGTTCTGCTCCTGGCGGATAAAGCTCATGTCCAGCTTCACCACATCTATATCCATGTGGCCGAACATGCTCAGGGAGGAATAGCCCGACCCAAAATCGTCCAGCTCCACCACAAAGCCGTCACTGTGCATCTCATTGACCTTCCTGATGACCATATCAGGATTGTCCATATAGGCCGACTCAGTTACCTCGATGTGCAAATCCGCAGGCTCCAGGGCATACTTTGCCAGCAGCGGCTTCAGCATTTCCTTATCGTGGAAGCAAAGAAAGTCCTTCCGGGAAATATTCACCGACACAGGCACTGTACGCAGGCCCATATCCCGCCAGCGGCGGATGGCGGCACAGGCTTCCTCCCACACGTACCTGTCCACATGGGCCACAAAGCCATTCTCCTCAAAGATGGGGATAAACTCCCCCGGGGACATGAAGCCGTACCGGGGATGAATCCAGCGCACCAGGGCCTCCGCCCCAATCAGGCTGCCATCAAAAATATTGTGCTTAGGCTGATACCAGACCTGGAACTGATGCTGGTCGATAGCCTCCTCCATATTCTCCAGGATGCGCTGGGTTTTCAGGGCATACAGGCGGATATTGTCATCGTAGAGGTTAATCAGCTGGTTGTAGTTGTGCAGAATTTTCTGCAGGGCCATCATGGCCCTGTCGCACATGACGCTGACAGGTATGCTGTGGTCCACCGACTCATAAACGCCGTACTTCTGCACAAAGGGCGGCAGTCCCTCCTTGACGGTCTTGTACTCGTGCGGCCCGTCAGACTGCTGCAAAAGCTTCTGGTAGCTGCCGGCAGAATGGGGCAGCAGCCGGGCAAAAGTAGCGTCATCCAGGCGCCCGTAGACGCTTCGCTCACACTCCTGCCGTTCTTGATTCTGCGCCACATAACGCAAAATCGCTTCCCCCTGCCTGGCTCCATACTGCTCGTTAATATTGGGCAGATTCACCACATGAGTGCACACCAGGTCAAAATCCTCCTCAGGATACCTGGCCAGCAGCTGCTCTGCCATGTGCAGGAAATAGTCCCTGGTATAGCAGTTGGTCAGGTTGTCCATGCGCAGCACGTTCAGCATGACCGTCTTCTCATGGAGGGCGATGGCACGCTGGATGCGGCTCAGCAGCACATCCGGATTAAAGGGCTTGGCCACGAAGTCTGTAGCACCTGCCCGCAGGCAGCCTGCCTCCTCCTCCGGGGTGTTGTCGCTGGTCAGCACCAGCACAGGAATCATCCGCATGATTTCATCCTTCTGGAACTCCTGCAAAAACTCATAGCCATTCATCACCGGCATGTTCAGGTCCATCAGGATGACGCTGATGTCCGTACTGTGATTTTTCAGGTATTCCAGGGCCTCAAAGCCGTTTTCCTTCTCGATGGTCCTGTAATGCTGCTCCAGAAAATAGCAGAGGGTAGTCCGCTGCAAATCCGAGTCATCCACCACCAGCACAGTCTTCTCTCCCACCAGCTGGCGTTCCTTAACGGAAAGCTTGGCTTCCTTGTCCAGCTCCCGCTGGTGCTCCTCATCAATATCGCGGGCACACAAAAGCACCACCTGCCGGTCGGCACGATAGTCCTTGGAGGGGATAATCTCCATCATTTCCCATCTGTACCTGCCGCCCTTGGAACGGCGGTAGGTTATGCTCAGGTACTCCTTGCCCCCTGCCAGCTGCGCCCTCAGCTGGCTCCTGTCCAAAAAACTGGCAAATTCCTGGGCATCCTCCGCATAGACCATACCGGCCTCAACAGCCCCGGCAGCCATCCGCTCATAATTTTCGCTTTTTGCCAGCAGCCTCTGAATATCCGGCGGATTGCTCTGGACACAGCGAAAGGAATTATCCGTCAAATTGATATACACTATCGTATGGTAAATATTTTTTACCAGGCGCAAAACATCATCTATATCTTTATTGTGAAGCTCATCAGCAGACATGTCTTCTCCCTCCCATCTTACCATCTATTTTATACTCATTGAGCCAATTTCTCAAGTATATATACAAATCCTACCATAATAATTACAAGTACATACACAAATCCATCACAATAATTATGACTATAATCATGACAATAATCATCTTCCCATCTTTTGCAAAGGTTTTGTTGTCACACCTACCAACATAGTATTATAATATGCTTATGAATATCTTATGGGGGTGTTTGACATGATTTCCACCAAGGGCAGATATGCCTTGCGGCTCCTGCTGGACCTGGCAAGCCAGGACAGCGATGAATACATCCCTCTGCGCGCTATCGCCCAGAGGCAGAATATTTCCGAAAAGTACCTGCAGATTGTCATCAGGGAAATGGTACAGGCAAAGCTCATCAAGGGCATCAGCGGCAAAAAAGGCGGCTACCGCCTCACAAGAAATCCCTCCGAATACACTGTAGGCGAAATCCTCTCTCTGGAAGAAACATCCATCTCCCCGGTCAGCTGCCTGCTGCCGGATGCGGAGCCCTGCCAGCGCAGCAGCACCTGCCTCACTCTTCCCATGTGGGAAAAATACGACCGGCTCACCAAGGACTTCTTCTATGGCATCACCATACAGGATTTGCTGGAGGGCAAAATCTAAATAATATGAAATAATATAAATACGCACGGATTACCGCCTCACCGGGTAATCCGTGCGTATTTTGCCTTATCTGATAACGTATTATACTGCTCCAGCAGAAAGTTCACCTGCTCACCTTTTCCAATAAGCATAATACCCTCTGGGGGACACATCCAAAGCCTCGCACAGCCTTTTTACATTGGCATACTCAGGGCAGGCATCTGCCGCCTCCCGGATAAGCTGATACAGCTCCGTGTTGTTACGTCCGCCAGCATTAAGTTCCCCGCCTGCCCGTCTTGCCTTGCACAAGACCTCTTTTTCGATTAAGAGTTCATTGGAACGTTTCTCCAGCACCTTCATCCTGTCCGTCAATTCCAGCGTCACCTTTTCCAGCTGCCTGACGCGGCTTTCATACAACTCAACATCTGC
>JALFXV010000051.1 GCA_022786545.1 Selenomonadaceae bacterium | reverse complement strand
GTGGGGATCTTTACCAGCCATGAAGATATTGATTCACCGGCGGATAATGCTCTTGTGGCGGAGGCAGCCCGTTTGGCTTATGAAAATGTAAATTAGTCGTGGGAGTTTCAGAGAGGTGACGATATATGAATAACAATAAAGTGGTGCTCTATGTGCATGGCAAAGGCGGTAGTGCCGCAGAAGCAAAATTTTATGAGGATATATTTACTGAATGTGCTGTATTGGGGTTTGATTACAAAGCAGAAACTCCTTGGGAAAGTATTGGTGAATTTCAGGCGGAGGCAAAAAGCCTGCTGGCTGAGTATGATGGCATTATACTGGTGGCCAATAGCATAGGGGCGTATTTTTCCCTGCTATCCCTGGCAGATATGTCTATAGAGAAGGCGTATTTCATTTCACCGATTGTGAATATGGAAAGGCTGATTCTGGATATGCTGGAGTGGGCTGGCGTAACGGAAGATGAGCTGCAGGAAAAGGGGGTTATCGCTACAGAGTTTGGTGAAGCTTTGTCCTGGGAATATCTGACATGGGTGCGCAGCCATCCTGTCAGCTGGCATATTACTACGGAGATTTTGTATGGCTCGGAGGACAAGCTGCAGTCAGTGGATACGATAAAGGCATTTGCTGATGATATAGGTGCGGGATTGACTATTATGGAGCAGGGTGAGCATTGGTTTCACACCGAGGAGCAGCTGCAGTTTTTGCGGGAATGGCTCATTAGATGTGAAAAGTAATAATGGTAAAAGTAACAATGTTTGATTGCGTTTTTCATATTGGATGACAAAAAACGGCTGCTGTGGAATTTGCACAATAGCCGTTTTAGTTTATATAAGCTTGCATAAGCCAATATAAGTCTGTATTATTTTTTCCAATCGTCAGAGCAGCGCAGGTAAAATAACAGGAAAGAATCCAGAATATACAAAGTCTTGGTTTTCCAGTCGATGGTATCAAGATTTTTAGCCCGTTCCTTCATGATATTTTTGATATTTTTCACTGTATTGCTGATATCTATTGGTCTGGGCTTTTTTGGATTATCATCGGCCAGCAGGGCAGTAAATCTTTCCTGGATTTCCTGCACAGGCAATGAGATTTCAGGGGGATTTGTGCTTATGCTGACCAGTAGCAGCATATAAATATCCATGAAGCTTCCGTCTTTTAGCAAGTAGTGTGTACGCTTATTTTTGCCTTGGGCCGGGCCTTCAAGGGCAGCTTTCAGTACATGGCTGTACACCTGCTTATGCTTTGCTACTGTTTGCTTGAGGGCAATATTTACATCCTCATCAGTAACAGTGGTACAATTAGTTTTTTGCATGCGATACGCCAGGTTAAAACAAATATCCTGCATTAGTTGAGGGGAACAGATACTTTCGGTGGCGATGCGGGTGAGAATATCATCGGTTACATCTATGCCAAGCAACGGGAAACCTTTGTGCCCTATTTCCTTTAGTTCATCAATGCTCCAGGAGGCAATTTCGATAAAGCTGGTGCGTCCTATCAGGTCGGGGTTAAGGCGTATGGCATCATCTGCCCGATGAGGAAGCGACAATATTATTACTTTAAGTCCGCTAATGAGATATGTCTTGATGGTTCTTGCAATATACAGCTGAGTTTCTTCCGGCGCATAATGAAAATCATCTATAACCAATACCATGTCATGGGCGATAATATGTTTTATCATAGAATCCTGGCTGCGCAATACCTTTTGGGATACTTCATTTCCTTCTGCATTGCTGCTGTCGTTGCCAGTGCTAATGTTGAATTTGGCAAATGGTATTTTTAATTCGCCTGCTATGCCTGTTTTTTCGATAGCATTTTCCGTATGTGATGTTTTGATTTGTACTTCTTCGGGAATTTCAAGCTGTTCTCCTATCTGCTGCCAAAAGTCCTCTTTTGATTGGAGTTGCGAACCGCTTAAGTCTATGATTTTATTAGTAATGGATTTATGGCAGAGAACTGTTTTGCCGGATTTGGAAGCTCCTGTGATTGCAATCAGTGTGCCAGGAGTCATTAATGCTTTTTGCAGTTGTTCTGTATAGGTATCACCGTACTCATCAATGGTGCGGTCTATATATGTATGATTCGGTACTGTATGGGGCTGGAAAACATCACCGGTCTGGTGAATATCCATATTTTTTTGTAGCATAAAACTTCCCACCTGACATTTTAGTATAAGTGTATTATATCATTATCTGTAGATAATGTCTTGAAAATATCGGCTATGCAGGGATGGAAAATATGCAGAAGGACATATAATGGGTGTGTGCTTTGGTATCATGTTTCATGAGGAGCTCAAGTGATGGCAGCTATGATAATCTTGAAGTTGAGGAATTCTTCTGCGTGTAGCAGGATTTTGCTAATGGATGTAGAAATATATGTTATAGCAAAATGTTATAAGGGAGTTTCTAGCTCATAATTTGCAGTTGTAATTGATTAGGAGGCTGGTTAATATGGCATTTGAGATTACAGAGAGGAAAGCTAATGGTATGATTCGTTATAAGCGCAGGTGTGATTGCGGCTGGAAGGAATCTTCTACGGCTGAGATTGTACCGCCAAGGAATATATCATATACTTGCCCGAAGTGCGGCAAGAAAAATTCTGGAACTGTGGCATGATAATGATAATGTTAATGCTGATGTTAATATTAATGTTGATGCAAATAAGAAAGTGGAGGAAGTATGTACCATGGCCAATCTGAAAATTGCTAACATCAAGTCCACGAGGATATGCGCATTTTGCAGGAACTGGTATGACCCGGCAAATGCCGCCATAGTGCCTAAGGCTCCTCAGGCTGGCTTTTTTGAGTATGACCACAACGCAAGAAATAAATGCATGCTGACAGGCTTGGATCAGCTGTCCTGGGCATCCTGCGGCAAGTTTTCCTGCAAGTTTTAGTCGTGCAGAAGATGATGAAGCCCTATCAGTCTTTGTGTGAATACAAGCTGGTGGGGCTTTTCCGCAATGGGATGTTTGGATGTAGAGAGGAAAAAGACAGAAAGAGGAAAATAGCAGGGAAACTTTTGGCTTAGCAGGATTTTTGGGTTTCTGCATAGAATATAACATTAGTAAAGGTGTTGCAGACAACTGCTTGTAATGAAGTGCCGGGGAGGAAGAATATTTGGATAACTTTGCAGAAAAAAATGCCCAGGACAGGCTAAGGGAGCTGGAAAACACGGTGGCATCTGCCAGGCAGATTCACTGTGATGTAGAAGGCCTCCATGAGGTTATGGGGGAATATCTGGGGCTGCTGAAGAATACCAAGAGGCTGTTTTTGCTGAACCTGCTGGTAGGAATGGTGCGGGGCCTGGGCATGGCTATCGGGGCGACCATTGTTTTCGGTATCATCATCAATGTTGCCGTGCAGGTGGTGGATTTGAATTTGCCTTTTATCAGTGAATGGCTGGCAAAATTCATGCTGATGGTAGAGGAGAATCGTCACAATGTCCAGTAAGATACTAAAACAAAACATGAAAAGCACTGGACATGACGCGGAAATGCTCATCCCCAATATGGCTGGCATCACTGTGGGCGAAATGGACAGGCTGAAGCTGAATACCGGCTGGCTGAACAATATCCTGGGAGAGCACCTGCTGCTGGTGCAGAGGCTGCGCTGGCTGCTTTTGGCAGAATTTTGCCTAGGCCTCAGCAAGGGCATAACGATATCCGTAGGCGTGACAATTCTTATGAGATTTCTTGTTTACTGGGTACAGGACAATGTGAGGCTTTTAAGCGAGTTTGCCGCGGCAGTGCTGGGCTATCTCCACCAAGTTGGTTATTGATTTGAAAAAGGAAATGTTTTACAATTTAAGGCGGATGGCTGTTTTTATGCAATTTGGAAATGGCTGGAGAAATTAGAAAAGAGGTTTTGTATGGATTTTGATTTGAGCAAGGTGCCGGGACATGAAGCGGCACTCAAGTTGATTGGCGGAGCTATGAAGGGTGATTGTACCAGCATGTCAGGCTTGATGGACTGGGCGTATAATACCGCTTCCAGTATTGAATTGCCGGGGCTGGCAAGTGTCAGTGAGCTGGCTGAAGAATATGCCGGTACGGATGATTCTTTGGAAAAACGAGTGGACAAACTCATCAATACTTATTGCCTGAAAGTAGGTGTGATAGGGGCTGCAACCAGCGCCGGCAGCTTGGTTACTTTGCCGATAAATCTTGTCAGCACTACGCTTTTGCAGCTGCGCATGGCATCGGCTATTGCTGTGATGGGAGGCTGGAAGCTGGAGGATGAACGTGTTCGGAAGGCATTGATTTTGTGTGCTTTGGGCTCTGAAACTGTGAGTCATATCAGCGAGATTGTTATACAAAAAGCACTTGCGGTGGCTACTGCCAAATTGGCAGGAAAGTCTTATGGCAAGATGCTGCCGGGAGTTGGTATCTTGCTGGGCGGTGCGATGGATTCTGCGGTTACGAAATGCATCGGACAGGCGGCAAAGAAATGCTTTATTACCAATGTACCGGAAGAATTGCAAAGCAGCAGGGATGTGGCTTGTGCTGCTATAGGTGTGGAGGAACGATGAGATGAAGCTGCCTGAGTGGGGAGATATTTTTTTCAGGCGGCAGATAGAAAAAGTTTTGTAATTTTTTAAAAAAGTGCTTGACTTGTGTCTGCAAATCTGATAAAGTATATATCTGTCAGCGGGTTGTGCGGAGATATGCAACAGGGCTGGCAGATGATGTGGGTAGGTGCCCGAGTGGTTAAAGGGAACGGACTGTAAATCCGTCGCCGTAGGCTACGATGGTTCGAATCCATCCCTGCCCACCATTTAATATCGCGGGATGGAGCAGTAGGTAGCTCGTCGGGCTCATAACCCGAAGGTCAGAGGTTCGAGTCCTCTTCCCGCAACCAATTTGCTTCAAGTGCTGATATAGCTCAGTAGGTAGAGCGCATCCTTGGTAAGGATGAGGTCACCAGTTCAACTCTGGTTATCAGCTCCATTATATGGCTGCGTAGCTCAGCTGGCTAGAGCATTCGGTTCATACCCGGAGTGTCAGGAGTTCAAGTCTCTTCGCAGCCACCATCCTTGTAATTTAACCCCTTGCTTGTGAGGGGTTTTATTATGTCGATAAATAAAAATCAGGATTGTAGTTATGTAATTATCTAGTAATTTAGGAAATTAGTTATTTGGTAATTATTTACACACTGAATTATTGACATGTTTATTTATTTGTGATAAATTATATCAGTGACATTTTGTGATGTCCAAATATCTAATCAGTAAGGAGTGCATAAAATGCGCAATGCAGTTACGTTGGCCTGCACCGAGTGCAAGAGTCGCAACTATCAGACCAACAAGAACAAGAAGAACGATCCTGATAGAATCGAATTCAACAAGTATTGCAAGTTCTGCAAGAAGCACACTCTGCATAAGGAGACTAAGTAATTAGCTTCGTAGTTTGTGGCGGGTTTGCAGTATAAGACAGGATGTGAAGCAATGGCGGAAACAAAAACGTCAGGAGCTCAGCCAAAGTCTTCAGGCTTTAACCCTGTGCAGTTTTTGCGTGAAGTCTCTGCTGAGATGAAGAAGGTGTCCTGGTCCACCAGGCAGGAGCTGGCAAAGTACACGGTAGTGGTAAGCATTACGGTTGTGATTGTCTGTGCCCTCATCTGGATTTGCGACAGCTTTTTCACAAGATTGTTTAATCTCATTGTAAGGTAAGGACTGGAGGGTGCGTCTGGGATGTCAGAAAACGAATCAGCTAGACATTGGTATGTAGTTCATACCTATTCCGGTTACGAAAACAAGGTCAAGGCCAATCTTGAGCAGAAGGTTCAGTCCATGGGACTGGAGAATGAGATTTTCGAGGTCATTATCCCTGTAAAGGATGAGATTGAGAAAAAGGATGGCGTTGAGAAAGTAACCCAGAGGAAGATTTTCCCAGGCTATGTTCTGGTGAATATGATTGTCAATGAAAAGACCTGGTACGATGTCCGCAATACTGACGGCGTAACCGGCTTCGTTGGCTCAGGCACCAAGCCAATTCCTCTGACTGAAGATGAGGTAGACAACATTCTGAAAGAAATGGGCATTGAGAAAGCCAAGGTTAAGCTTGACATTGATGTCGAGGTTGGCGAGACAGTGAAAATCTGCTCCGGCCCATTTGAAAATTTCGCAGCAAAAGTTATCTCTATCAACGAGGAAAAGGGCAAGATCAAGGCCCTTGTGGATATGTTTGGTAGGGAGACTAATGTTGAACTTGACTTCGATCAAGTTGAAAAAGATTAATCCCATTTAAGGAGGTGGATTTAAGATGGCAAAGAAAGTCGCTAAGATGGTAAAATTACAGGTTCAGGCTGGCAAAGCTACTCCAGCTCCTCCAGTAGGTCCTGCACTTGGTCAGGCTGGTGTA
Source organism: Selenomonadaceae bacterium (assembly GCA_022786545.1). Lineage (GTDB taxonomy): Bacteria > Bacillota > Negativicutes > Selenomonadales > Selenomonadaceae > Anaerovibrio. The sequence goes on along the minus strand of JALFXV010000051.1, from coordinate 45,248 downwards.
AACATCATGGCATTTGTTAAGGAGTTCAATGAGAGGACTGCTAAGCAGGTTGGCCTGATTATTCCAGTAGAAATCACTGTATTTGAGGATAGGTCCTTTACCTTTATCACCAAGACTCCTCCGGCTGCTGTACTTCTGAAGAAGGCTGCAGGCATTGAGAAGGCTTCTGGTGAGCCTAACAAGAACAAGGTTGCTAAGCTGCCTCGTGCTAAGGCACAGGAGATCGCAGAAAGCAAGATGCAGGATTTGAATGCTGCAAGTGTTGAGGCTGCTACCCGCATGATTGAGGGTACTGCTCGCAGCATGGGTATCGTAATCACTGACTGATTTTAGTCCGGGTTGCGCATAACCCGTGGGAGGAAATTCCGTTATTACCACGAAGGGAGAAATTTTTCATGGCAAAAGCAGGCAAGAAGTATCAGGACGCTGCAAAGCTGATTGAGACTGGTAAGTTTTACACTGCTGAGGAGGCTGTGGATCTGGTAAAGAAGACTGCAACTGCAAAGTTCGATGAGACCATCGAGCTGCATGTACGTCTTGGTGTTGATCCTAAGTATGCTGACCAGCAGGTTCGCGGTGCGATGGTGCTGCCGCATGGTACTGGTAAGTCCAAGCGCGTATTGGTATTCGCCAAGGGCGCAAAGGTAGAGGAGGCAGAGGCTGCTGGTGCAGACTTCGTTGGCTCCGATGAAATCGTAGCAAAGATTCAGGGCGGCTGGACCGATTTTGATGTAGCTGTTGCTACCCCTGACATGATGGGTACCGTAGGTCGTATTGGTAAGATCCTCGGTCCTCGTGGCTTGATGCCAAACCCTAAGCTGGGTACTGTTACTATGGACCTGGCAAAGGCTATCGGTGAGATTAAGGCTGGTAAGGTTGAGTACCGTACCGATAAGGCTGGTAACATCCATTGCCCTATCGGCAAGGCTTCCTTCGACAACGAGAAGCTGGTTGCTAACTTTAACGCACTGATGGATACTTTAATTCGAGTAAAACCGGCTGCTGCAAAAGGTCAGTATATCCGCTCCGTAACTGTCAGCGCAACTATGGGCCCTGGCGTTCCGGTAGCACATGCATAATTAATTGTGTATTTTGTGCGTGATATTATTTGACATTTTGCGGGCTGTATAATAAAATAGTCTATGGCTGTAGACAGCAGGTAGGGGCGCAAGGCATATGTTTTGCAGCACCGTTAATGGAAACGCCTGCCGAGGCCGGATGGTTCAAGCATGAAATACTGCGGCCTCCGGTAAATCAGCCGGAGGCCGTTTTTGCTCGTATAATTTCGAGAGGAGGTGTAATTTCATGGCTGTTACTGAAAAGAAAAAGGCGATTGTCGCTGAATTGAAGGACAAACTCACTGGCTGCAAGGGTGCCGTATTGGTTTCCTACAGAGGTCTGACCGTTGCTCAGGATACTGCGCTGCGTGTAGAGCTCCGCAAGGCTGGTGTCAACTACCATGTAGTTAAGAATACAATGACTCGCATTGCTGCTACTGAGGCTGGCATGGAGGAGCTGGTTGCTCATCTGGAGGGTACCACTGCTCTGGCTGTATCTGCTGAGGATGCTGTAGCGCCTGCAAAGGTTATCAGCGAGTTCATCAAGAAGAACAACCTGGCTGATCAGGGTATCCTGACTGTCAAGGCTGGTATCGTAGAGGGCAAGGTGGTAGGTGCAGACGAGGTAAAGGCTATTGCTTCCCTGCCATCCCGCGAGGTTCTCATTGGCAAGCTGCTGGGCAGCTTCCAGGCTCCATTGTCCAACACTGTTGGCGTTATGGGCGCTATGGTTCGCAGCATCGTTACTGTGCTTGATGCTATTCGCAAGCAGAAGGAGGAGCAGGCATCTGCCTAATCCATTAGCTGCTTAAAATATTTTTGAAGATTAGATTTTGATTATACGGAGGAATTTAAAATGACTAACGAAGAGATTTTAGAGGCAATTGGCAACTTGACTGTACTTGAGCTGGCTGAGCTCGTAAAGGCTGCTGAGGAGAAGTTCGGCGTATCCGCTGCTGCTCCTGTAGCTGTAGCTGCTGCTGCACCTGCTGAGGGTGGCGCTGCTGCTGAGAAGACTGAGTTTGATGTAATCCTGAAGGATGCTGGCGCAAGCAAGATCAACGTAATCAAGGCTGTTCGCGAAGTTACCGGTCTCGGCCTGAAGGAGGCTAAGGCTCTGGTTGATGGTGCTCCTGCTGCTGTTAAGGAGGGCATTGCCAAGGCTGAGGCTGAGGACCTGAAGGGCAAGCTGGAGGCTGCTGGCGCAACTGTAGAGCTGAAGTAATTTTTGCTTCAACCATTCGGGATTTCTCAGTAATTTTCTTGATGAAATTTCCAAGGCCGTCCCTGCGGGGGCGGCCTTTTGCTTTGCACAAAAAAGTCATTGACAAGTTTCTGGGTGAAATGATAAAATAAATAGCTACTAAAGAGAAAATAATTCGTACATCAGTCAAATGGAGTCAGCAGGGGGAAAGGCGGGGCCTTAACCTTCTGGCAGTGCGCCGTGTGGTTTTAGCCCATGAAGGGGTGCTGTGATTCCGTTCTGTTTTAATGTGCGGATTTTTGCTATTTTTCAGTTGTTTTAGTTGTTGCAGTTGTTTTCAGTATTTTTTTGCTAAGGAGTGAAGAACTTAATGTTTCATCCTGTGCCCGTGGGCAAAAGAACCAGGTATAGCTATGCAAAGATTAAAGAAGTCATGGAAATGCCACACTTGCTGGACATTCAGAGAAAGTCCTACGAGTGGTTTATCGGTGACTGGGAAAATAACACCAAGGGCGAGGGCCTGATGGAGATTTTCCAGGATATTTCGCCAATCTCAGATTTCCAGGGCAAGGTCAGCCTGTCCCTGCTGGATTATGAGCTGGGTGAGCCGAAATACAGCCTGGATGAGAGCAAAGAGCGGGACGCTACTTATGCGGCACCTCTGCGGGTGAAGGTTCGTCTTCTGGACAGGACTACCGGTATCTTCCAGGATTCCGAAGTGTTTATGGGTGATTTTCCTCTGATGACAGCTTCTGGCACCTTCATCATCAATGGTGCAGAGCGCGTTATCGTCAGCCAGCTGGTACGTTCTCCTGGTGCATACTATGGCGTTACCCGTGACCAGTCCGGCAAGCATCTGTTCAACTCCACAGTTATCCCGAACCGTGGTGCCTGGATTGAGCTGGAAACTGATGCCAACGATGTTATTTCTGTTCGTATCGACCGTACCAGGAAGCTGCCTGTAACGGTGTTTCTCCGTGCCCTGAACTACATCAATGAGCAGGAGAAGCTGCGCCAGGCGGAGCTGGCTACTGATGGCGTATCTACCATGCAGGGGCGCAATGACGATCATCTTCGCGTAGGCCTGACCAATCTGGTCTTTGGCAGCAGCGAGGAGATTCTGGCGCTGTTTGACAACGATGATGCTATCCGTGCTACCCTGGAGCGCGACAATACTACCACTGGTGCAGAGGCACTGGAGGAGATTTATCGCCGTATCCGTCCGGGTGAGCCTTTCAACGTGGACAATGCCCATCAGATGCTCCGCAGCCTGTTTTTTGATGCCAAGCGCTATGATCTGGCAACAGTAGGCCGCTACAAGCTCACCAAGAAGCTGGGCTGGAAGCGCCGTATTCAGGGACAGGTTCTGGCAGAGCCGCTGACGGACAAGGAAACCGGCGAGATTATCGTGCCGGCAGGTGTGCTGCTGGATGCGGATATGCTGGAGGAGATTACCGTTGAGCAGGAGCGTGCCATTTTTGGCGAGGGCAACGCTATTATTGTCAATGTAAAGCGCAATGATGAGGGCGAGACCCTGCAGATGATTTGCTCCCCGACCCTGGAGTATCGCCAGCGCACTATTTCCATCAATGATATTCTTGCTTCCATCAGCTATATGCTGAACATGATGCACGGCATTGGCCGCAAGGATGATATTGACCATCTGGGCAACCGCCGCGTGCGTTCCGTAGGCGAGCTGCTGCAGAACCAGTTCCGCATCGGCCTTTCCCGTATGGAGCGCGTGGTGAAGGAGCGCATGTCCATGCAGGAGGATGTAAGCAATCCTTCCAACCTGATTAATATCCGTCCTGTTGTGGCAGCTATCAAGGAGTTCTTCGGTTCCTCCCAGTTGTCCCAGTTCATGGACCAGCATAACCCTCTGGCAGAGCTGACTCACAAGCGCCGTCTGTCTGCCCTTGGCCCTGGCGGTCTTTCCCGTGAGCGTGCAGGTTTTGAGGTGCGAGACGTACACAACTCCCATTACGGCCGCATGTGCCCGATTGAGACCCCGGAAGGTCCTAACATCGGTCTGATTGGTTCCCTGTCCAACTATGCCCGGATTAACCGCTTCGGCTTTATGGAAACTCCATATCGCCGTGTGGACAAGGCCAACATGCGTGTTACTGACGAGGTAAAGTATATTACCGCTGATGAGGAGGACAGCCTGATTATTGCTCAGGCCAATGAGCCTCTTGATGATAATGACTGGTTCGTCAATGAGCGTGTAGTTGCCCGTATTCACGAGGAAACCACCGAGGTTCGCCGTGAGAAGGTAGACTACATGGACGTATCACCAAAGCAGGTGGTATCTATTGCAACAGCCATGATTCCATTCCTGGAAAACGATGACGCCAACCGTGCCCTGATGGGTGCCAACATGCAGCGTCAGGCTGTTCCGTTGCTGCGTACTCAGGCTCCGCTGGTAGGTACCGGCATGGAGTACAAGGCTGCCTGCGACTCCGGCGTTATGATTCTGGCAAAGCGTCCTGGCGTGGTTGAGACTGTTACCGCTGACAACATCGTAGTCCGCACTGCTGATGGCAAGCGTGATGAGTACAAGCTGCAGAAGTTCCTGCGTTCCAACCAGGGCACCTGCATCAACCAGCTCCCGATTGTCTTCAAGGGGGACGAGGTTGAGGCTATGCAGCCGATTGCTGATGGCCCTTCTACTGACCACGGCGAGCTGGCACTGGGCTATAACATCATCGTAGCCTACATGCCTTGGGAAGGCTACAACTACGAGGATGCTATCCTGCTGAGTGAGAACCTGATCAAGCGGGATATTTACACCTCTATCCATATTGAGGAGTATGACTGCGAGGCCCGTGATACCAAGCTGGGGCCTGAGGAGATTACCCGTGATATTCCTAACGTGTCTGATGACAGCCTGAAGGATTTGGACGAGATGGGTATTATCCGCAAGGGTGCCGAGGTGCGTACCGGTGATATCCTGGTGGGCAAGGTTACCCCGAAGGGCGAGACCGAGCTGTCCGCCGAGGAGCGTCTCCTGCGTGCCATCTTTGGCGAGAAGGCCCGTGAGGTGCGTGATACCTCCCTCCGTGTACCGCACGGTGAGGCAGGCCGCATCGTGGATGTAAAGATTTACAGCCGTGAGAACAACGATGAGCTGAACCCGGGCGTAAATCAGATGATCCGTGTCTACATCGCCCAGAAGCGTAAGATTTCCGTGGGTGATAAGATGTCCGGCCGTCATGGTAACAAGGGTGTCGTTTCCCGTATCATGCGGGAGGAGGATATGCCGTTCCTGCCGGATGGCACTCCTGTGGACATTGTGCTGAACCCGTTGGGCGTGCCTTCCCGTATGAACATCGGTCAGATTCTGGAGACTCATCTGGGCATGGCTATCCGCAACCTGGGTACTCAGATCAAGCAGGGGGATCCTACTGTTGAGGAGCGTCTCCGTGCTATTGGCTATGACTTTGACAAGTACGGCATGCCGAAGCCGGATGTGGCAGGTATTCATATTGCTACCCCGGTATTTGACGGTGCCCGTGAGAATGATGTATTTGATACTATCCGTGCTTCCGGCATGGACCCGACAGCCAAGACTGTGCTGTATGATGGACGTACCGGTGAGCCGTTTAAGAATAAAGTAACTGTAGGCTGCGTATACATGCTGAAGCTGCATCATCTGGTTGATGATAAGATTCATGCCCGCTCCGTAGGCCCTTACTCCCTGGTAACCCAGCAGCCGCTGGGCGGCAAGGCCCAGTTTGGCGGCCAGCGCTTCGGTGAGATGGAGGTTTGGGCACTGGAGGCCTATGGTGCTGCCTATACCCTGCAGGAAATCCTGACTGTCAAGTCCGATGACGTGGTGGGCCGTGTCAAGACCTATGAGTCCATTGTCAAGGGCGAGAATATCCCTGAGCCTGGCGTTCCTGAGTCCTTTAAGGTACTTATCAAGGAGCTGCAGTCCATCGGCCTGGATATCAAGGTGCAGGATGAGAATGCTAACGAAATCATGGTTCAGGATGATGATGACGAAGACATCAATATCAAGGATGTTGTCCGTGATACTGATATGAACGATGTTGATGACAGCGGCAGGGCCAGTGAGCGTGATGATTACAGCAGTGATTATGACGAGGATGCCCAGCCTTATGAGGATAATGACAGCTTCGATGGCGACCTTATTGCCGATGTTGGCACCGTTGATTTTGACGATGATGCCGTTATGATTGATGATGATGATATTATGGATGATGCTGTTATGGATGATGATGACATGGACGCGTTCATGTCCGATGATGATACTGAAGAGTAATGGAAGGGAAGTGACACCTCCTTGTTGGATGTAAATAACTTTGATTCAATGCGCATAGGTCTGGCCTCTCCTGACAAGATTCGTGAGTGGTCCCACGGCGAGGTACTGAAGCCGGAGACTATTAACTATCGTACCCTGAAGCCGGAGAAGGATGGACTTTTCTGCGAGAAAATTTTTGGGCCAACTCGTGATTGGGAATGTCATTGTGGCAAGTACAAGCGTATCCGCCATAAGGGTACTGTCTGCGACCGCTGCGGTGTCGAGGTCACCCGTTCCAAGGTGCGCCGTGAGCGCATGGGCCATATTGAGCTGGCGGCTCCTGTGTCCCACATCTGGTATTTCAAGGGGATTCCTAGCCGTATGGGCCTGATTCTGGATATTCCGCCTCGCGCTATGGAGAAGGTATTGTACTTTGCTTCCTACATAGTGCTGGACCCTAAGGATACACCGCTCTCCAAGAAGCAGCTTCTGACTGAGCTGGAGTACCGCAAGGCCCGTGAGGATTATGGCCGTGAGTTTGTGGTGGGCATGGGTGCCGAGGCAATCAAGGAGCTTCTGGTGGAACTGGAGGCGGATTTGCCTGAGGAGCAGCAGACTGAGGAACTGAAGAACGGCCTGGATTTGCTGCACAGGGAGCTGACCGATGAACTGAAGCATGTGGCCAGCCAGCAGCGCCGCATCCGTGCTATCCGCCGCCTGGAGGTGGTGGAGGCATTCAGGCGTTCCGGCAACAAGCCGTCCTGGATGATTCTGGATGTGGTGCCTGTTATTCCGCCTGAGCTCAGGCCGATGGTGCAGCTTGATGGCGGCCGCTTTGCTACCTCCGACCTGAATGATTTGTATCGCCGCGTCATCAACAGAAATAACCGCCTGAAGCGCCTCTTGGAGCTGAGGGCGCCGGATATCATCGTCCGCAACGAGAAGCGCATGTTGCAGGAGGCCGTGGACGCCCTGATTGACAATGGCCGCCGTGGCCGTCCTGTTACCGGCCCTGGCAATCGTCCGCTGAAGTCCTTGTCCGATATGCTCAAGGGCAAGCAGGGACGTTTCCGTCAGAACCTTTTGGGCAAGCGTGTTGACTACTCAGGCCGTTCCGTTATCGTGGTAGGACCTGAGCTGAAGCTGCATCAGTGCGGCCTGCCAAAGGAAATGGCCCTGGAGCTTTTCAAGCCGTTTGTTATGAAGAAGCTGGTCAGCGAGAGTATTGCCCCGAATATCAAGTCCGCCAAGCGCAAGGTTGAGCGTGCGGAGGAAGAGGTATGGGATGTACTGGAGGATGTCATCAAGGAGCATCCGGTGCTCCTGAACCGCGCCCCGACACTGCATCGCCTGGGCATCCAGGCTTTTGAGCCGGTTCTCACCGAGGGCCGTGCCCTGAAGCTGCATCCTCTGGCCTGTTCTGCCTACAATGCTGACTTTGATGGTGACCAGATGGCTATCCATCTGCCCCTGTCTGCGGAAGCACAGGCTGAGGCCCGCGTTTTGATGCTGGCAGCCAACCATATCCTGGCTCCTAAGGACGGCAGTCCGATTATCGTTCCTTCCCAGGATATGATTCTGGGTGCCTACTACCTGACCAAGATCCGGGCAGGTGCCCTGGGCGAAGGCAAGGTGTTTACCGGCATCAACGAGGCACTTTTGGCTTATCAGCATCAGGAGCTGGATATTCAGGCACAGGTTGAGGTGCGCATCTTGGAGAAGCAGGAAGACGGCACTACCAAGGATTATGGTCTTGTTACCACTTCCCTGGGACGCATGATTTTCAATGAAATCCTGCCGCCGCAGGTACGCTCCTACTTCCAGGATAAGGAAACCGGCAAGTGGTCCTTGGGCGAGCTGATGAAGAAGAAGCAGCTGGGCAAGCTGGTGGCACGCTGCTTTGAGGTGCTGGGTGCCAGCCGTACCGCAGAAGTTATTGACGGCGTAAAGAACCTGGGCTACCACTATGCATGTATTGCAGGTATGACCGTTGCTATTTCCGATATTACTGTTCCGCCTAAGAAGAAGAATATCCTGGAGGCGGCACAGGCTCAGGTTACCAAGACGGAGCGGCAGTTCTCCCGCGGCCTGATTACTGATGACGAGCGTTACAAGAAGGTCTGCAACGTTTGGAATAAGGCCACTGAGGATGTTGCTGACGAGATGTATGACAACTACGAGCTCAATGACCCGTTCAATCCTATCTACATGATGGCTGACTCCGGTGCCCGTGGTAACAAGTCCCAGATGCGACAGCTGGCAGGCATGCGCGGCCTGATGGCTGACCCGTCCGGTAAGACCATCGAAATTCCTATTACGGCCAACTTCCGTGAGGGTCTGTCCGTATCCGATTACTTTATTTCTTCCCACGGTGCCAGAAAGGGCCTGGCCGATACCGCCCTGCGTACCGCCGACTCCGGTTACCTTACCCGCCGCCTGGTTGATGTGGCCCAGGATGTAATCGTCCGCGAGGATGACTGTGATGTTGTGGGCATCAATCTGGTGCGGGAGCGTGCTAAGCTGGCTGACAGTGCTGCCGCTGCCGTTCAGGTGCTGCAGGATTCTTTGGCTGGCCGCCTGATTGCTCAGGATGTTATCAGCCCTGAGACCGGCGATGTGCTCCTGGAGGTTGGTGCCGAGCTGACTGCCGAGGATCTGCAGGTCATTGGCGAGGCTGGCGTATCCGAGCTGGTTCTCCGTGGGCAGTCCGACAACAATGATACTGTCGTGGGCAGCTCCTCCGTAACGGAGACCGTACAGCTGGGTGCGCCTGAGGAAAATGTCCGTGCTTCCATCCGTGAGGCTATGATGAACCAGATGCTGGGCAAGGAGGTTACTGCCAAGGTTGTTGACAGCCGTGGCAGGGAGGTTATTCCTGCCGGTGTCAAGCTTACCGAGGAGTACATCGAGGCTGTGCTGGAAAGCGATGCCAAGGAGGTACGGGTGCGCAACAACAATGTCCGCGGTATTTCCGTTGAGGAGATTGTGGATGGCAACCGCGTTATTGAGCCGCTGCAGGATCGTATTATTGGCCGTGTGCTGGCTGAGGATATCATCGACCCTGACACTGGCGAGAAGATTGCCGCTATCAATGATACTGTTGACAAGGAGCTGGCTGAGGCTATCTGCAAGGTCAGGAAGAGCGTATCCATCCGCAGCGTCCTGACCTGTAAGTCCCAGTACGGCGTCTGCATCAAGTGCTATGGCCGCGACCTGGCCAACAACACCGAGGTCAACGTGGGCGAGGCCGTTGGTATCATCGCGGCACAGTCCATCGGCGAGCCTGGTACTCAGCTGACCATGCGTACCTTCCATTCCGGCGGTATTGCAGGCGGTGACGATATTACCCAGGGTCTGCCGCGTGTCGAGGAATTGTTCGAGGCTAGAAAGCCTAAGCACAATGCCATCATTTCCGAGGTGGAGGGTACTGTTACCGTCAAGGAGAATGGCAACCTGTATACCGTGTATGTTATGCCTGAGTCCGGGGAGGCAAGGGAATATATCCTGCCGTTTGACTCCCATCTGGCAGTCAAGGATGGGCAGCATATCCAGACCGGCGGCAAGATTACCGAGGGTTCCATCAATCCTCACGATATTCTCCATATCTGCGGCATGAAGGCCACCCAGAGCTATATCGTATACGAAGTTCAGAAGGTATACCAGTCCCAGGGTGTAGGCATCAACGATAAGCATATCGAGGTAATGGTGCGCCAGATGCTGCACAAGGTGAAGATTGAGGAAGCCGGCGGCACTGAGTTCCTGCCTGGTGACCAGATTGACATCAACATCTTTGAGGCAGCCAATACCAAGGCGATTGAGGCAGGTCTTGAGCCGGCAGTGGCGAAGCCTGTGCTCCTGGGTATTACCAAGGCTTCCCTGGCAACGGATTCCTTCCTGTCTGCTGCATCCTTCCAGGAGACTACCCGTGTCCTGACGGATGCTGCCATCAAGGGCAAGGTTGATCCGCTGATTGGCCTGAAGGAGAACGTTATCATCGGCAAGCTTATCCCGGCTGGTACCGGCATGAGCCGCTACAGGAACATCAAGGTTGTTTACAAGGATGAGGAGGAAGCAGAGGAAGACAATCTTCTCGATGCTTTTGCCAACTCCGGGCACGCCTGATAGACTCTGCGTCTATGCTGTGATGTGAGCCTTTCCCGTCTGTGTGCTGGTGAGGCTGTTGTTGCGGCAGGATGCTTTGAAGTTTGGACCGCTTATATGCATTTATTGTATATAGGCGGTCTTTTCTTGTCTGAAAAATAGTGGTGTGTTATAATAATTATGTATGACTGAAATGGGAGGGATATGTATGAAAGGAATTGTATTGGCAGGTGGTTCGGGCACACGCCTTTATCCGCTGACCACTGTAACATCCAAGCAGCTTTTGCCTGTGTATGACAAGCCGATGATTTATTATCCACTGTCGGTGCTGATGAATGCAGGCATCCGGGATATCCTGATTATTTCCACACCGGCAGATACGCCGCGTTTTGAGGCGCTTCTGAAGGATGGCAGCCAGTTCGGGCTGAATCTCAGCTATGCAGTGCAGCCATCTCCTGACGGCTTGGCACAGGCTTTTATTATCGGTGCTGATTTTATCGGCAGCGATACGGTGGCTATGGTGCTGGGGGATAATATTTTTTCTGGGCACGGCATCAATGCAAGGCTGAAGCATGCGGTGGACAGGGCGGAAAATGGCCAGGGAGCCACGGTTTTCGGTTATTATGTGGATGACCCGGAGCGTTTCGGTATTGTGGAGTTTGACAAGCATGGCAGGGCTGTCAGCATAGAGGAAAAGCCGGCACAGCCAAAGAGCAATTACTGCGTGACAGGGCTGTATTTCTATGACAATCAGGTGGTGGAGCTGGCCAGGACACTGGCACCTTCTGCCCGTGGCGAGCTGGAAATCACTGATTTGAACAGGCTGTACCTGGAGGCAGGACGCCTGAATGTAGAACTGCTGGGGCAGGGCTATACCTGGCTGGATACGGGAACCCACGAGAGCCTGGTGGAAGCAACTAACTTTGTCAAGACGGTGGAAACCCATCAGCACCGCAAGATTGCCTGCCTGGAGGAGATTGCCTATCTCAACGGCTGGATTAGCAAGGAGGATGTGCTGGCCACTTATGAAGTGCTGAAGAAAAACCAGTATGGCCAGTATCTGAAGGATGTCATTGATGGCAAGTTCATTGATGTACTGCATTGAGTTAAGGATATAAATTGGAGGAGTTCTGAAATAATGACTATTATAGTGACCGGCGGTGCCGGTTTTATCGGCAGCAATTTTGTGTTTCACATGCTGAAGGCACATCCTGACTATCGGATTATCTGCCTGGACAAGCTGACCTATGCAGGCAATCTGTCTACCCTGGAGCCTGTGCTGGGGCAGGAAAATTTCCGCTTTGTCAGGGCGGATATCTGTGACCGGGAGGCAGTGGAGAAGCTTTTTGAGGAAGAAAAGCCGGATATGGTGGTGAATTTTGCAGCTGAGTCCCATGTGGACAGGTCTATTGAAAATCCGGGCATTTTCTTGGAAACCAATATCATGGGGACAGCTGTGCTGATGGATGCCTGCCGCAAGTATGGCATCCAGCGTTATCATCAGGTTTCTACTGACGAGGTATATGGTGATTTGCCATTGGACAGGCCGGATTTGTTCTTTACGGAGGAAACGCCGCTGCATACCAGCAGCCCGTATTCTTCTTCCAAGGCCGGGGCTGACCTTTTGGTGATGGCATATCATCGTACCTACGGCTTGCCGGTGACTATCAGCCGCTGCAGCAACAACTATGGCCCGTATCATTTCCCTGAGAAGCTTATCCCCCTGATGATTGCCAATGCTCTGGCAGATAAGCCGCTGCCTGTCTATGGCGAGGGGCTGAATGTCCGTGACTGGCTCTATGTGGAGGACCATTGTAAGGCCATTGACCTGATTATCCACAAGGGCAGGGTTGGCGAAGTCTACAATGTAGGCGGCCACAATGAGAAGCAGAATATTGAGATTGTGAAAATCATCTGCCGGGAGCTGGGCAAGCCGGAGTCCCTGATTACCCATGTGGGTGACCGCAAGGGGCATGATATGCGCTATGCCATTGACCCAACTAAAATCCACAATGAACTGGGCTGGCTGCCGGAAACAAAATTTGAGGACGGCATCAAGAAGACCATCCGCTGGTATCTGGACAACAAGAAATGGTGGCAGGATATTGTGAACGGCGAATACCAGCAGTATTACGACAAGATGTATGGCAATCGTTAAGCATAGATATGAAATGGAGATATGGCAGTGGGCAAGATAAAGGTTACCAAGGCTCCTATTGAGGGGCTTTATGTAATAGAGCCGACAGTGTTCGGCGACAATCGCGGGTATTTCGTGGAGACCTATAATCAGCAGGACATGCATGAGGCGGGCCTTGATATGGTTTTTGTGCAGGATAATCAGAGCATGAGCACCAAGGGAGTGCTGCGGGGGCTGCATTTTCAGAAGCAGCATCCTCAGGGCAAGCTGGTCAGGGCTATCCGCGGCGAGGTATTTGATGTGGCCGTGGACTTGCGCCAGGGCTCTGTCACCTATGGCCAGTGGTACGGCGTAACCCTCAGTGCGGAAAACAAGAAGCAGTTTTATATTTCCGAGGGCTTTGCCCACGGCTTTTTGGTGCTGAGCGATGAAGCGGAGTTCTGCTACAAGGTGACGGATTTCTATCAGCCCGGGGATGAGGGCGGCCTGGCCTGGAATGACCCGGAAATCGGCATAGAGTGGCCTAAGCTGCAGGGAGCCTATCAGGGCAGTGCTGACTCTGCCGGATATACGGTGGATGGCGTGCCGCTGAATTTGTCCGATAAGGACAAGAAGTGGCTGGGGCTGAAGGATACCTTTAAGTTTGGTTGACAGGAGCAAAATATTATGAAGGTTTTTGTTACGGGAGTCAATGGCCAGCTGGGGCATGATGTGATGAATGAGCTGGCAGCGAGAGGCCATGAGGCCATAGGCTCTGATTTGTCTGAGTCGTATAGCGGCATACAGGATGGAAGTGCCGTATGCAGTGCGCCCTATTATCAGCTGAATATTCTGGACAGGACAGGTGTGAGGGAGGCTATCTTCAACCTGCAGCCGGATGCAGTGATTCACTGCGCGGCCTGGACCAATGTGGATGCGGCTGAGGAGCCGGAAAACAAGGAGAAGGTGCTGGATGTAAACGGCAATGGTACCAGCAATATTGTGGATGCCTGCAATTATATTAACTGCAAGATGATGTATATATCTACGGATTATGTTTTTGCCGGGCAGGGAACAGAGCCCTGGGATGCGGACTGCCATGAGTATGACCCCCTGAACGTTTATGGCTTTGGCAAGCTGATGGGGGAGCTGGTGGTGAAGGAGTGCCTGGAGAAATTCTTTGTGGTGCGCATTTCCTGGGTGTTTGGCAGGAACGGCAACAACTTTATCAAGACCATGCTGAAGGTGGGCAAAAAATACCCAGAGCTGCGGGTGGTTAATGACCAGATTGGCAGGCCCACCTATACGCTGGATTTGGCGCGGCTGCTGGTGGACATGATAGAGACGGAAAAATATGGCTTCTACAATGCTACCAATGAGGGAGGTTATATCAGCTGGTATGATTTTGCCTGTGAGATTTTCCGCCAGGCTGGTTATGATACCAAGGTAATTCCTGTTACCACCGAGGAATATGGCGTCAGCAAGGCTGCCCGGCCATTTAACAGCAGGCTGGCTACTGGCAAGCTGGCAGAAAATGGCTTTGTGCCGCTGCCTGAATGGCAGGATGCCCTGGGTCGTTACCTGAAGGATTTGGAATCTTAGAATATATATGATTCGACAGGCTTTGCCTGCTGGTATAAAATATTGCTGCCGCATCCGCTGAGAGGTGCGGATAAATACTGAAATGAATAAATTTATTAATGAATGAAATGTATGAGCAATAATCTTTGCAGTGCTTGTTTTGGTCGTGTTTACATAGCATGGAAAGGAATGAAGGTTTTTATGGCAGGGAAGTTATTTGGTATTGGTGTAGGGCCTGGTGACCCGGAGCTTTTGACAGTAAAGGCCATCAATGCAATCAAGCAGCTGGATGTGATTATTGCACCTAAGACAGAGAAAAAGGATGGCAGTGTGGCACTGAATATTGCCAGCCAGTATATCAAGCCGGAAACGGAAATCGTGTATCAGGTTTTTCCTATGACGGTAGGCTTTGCAGAGGATGATACTGCCTGGCAGAGCAACAAGCAGGAAATCCTTGAACTGTTGCAGGCAGGAAAGAATGTAGGATTTTTGACATTGGGAGACCCTATGTTTTACAGTACCTACATTTATGTGTTCAGGCTTTTGCAGCATGAGGCTGTGGAGATAGAGACGATTCCAGGGATTCCGGCGTTCTGTGCCATTGGCAGTGCCACCAACACCCCGATTGTGGAAGGTGACAGCATACTGAGCATTATTCCTGCCAATATGCCGGAGGACAGGGTGCGGTCTGCCTTGAAGACCTGCGATAATGCCGTGCTGATGAAGGTGTACAAGAACTCCGATGCGGTGATTGATATGCTCTCAGAGGAAGGGCTGGCAAAGCAGGCGGTGCTGGCAAGCCGCTGCGGCCTTGACGATGAAGTGATTATCCGGGATATTTCCGGGGAGAAGGGCAGGAAGCTGAATTATCTGTCCACTATTCTGACAAGAAGGTAAAGATATTTTCCCTTTGCTACGATATTATTAACGTAGCAAGGATTTTAGTTGGTTCAATGGTGCTGGCTAATAAGCTCGAAAAGTTTTCAATGGATTGAAGAAAGCAAGTTGAAAGGAGCTTTTATTATGACTAGCAAGGTTAATGGTGCCGGTCTGGGCATCAGCAGCTGGACAGGAGCAAAGGCGCGGAATGCGGAGCATGAGGAGACCAGTTCAAATTTTTCTGTGCTTTTGGACAAGATGAAAAAGGGGCAGAGTCCCAGCCTGAATTCTGAGGATGGGGGAGACCCGAAGAAGACAGTGACGGTGACGAGGATTTTGTCTGATGGTTCTACGCTGATTACTGTCACGCGGGAAGGCAAAATCGTGTCCCAGACCAAAACTCATGCCGTAAGGCAGGAGGAAAGCCCGAAGCTTTTAGACACTATTGTTGATTCCAGTTTATCGTCGTGAAGGTATGAGGCTTTTGGAATATTAACGGATAAGTTTTGTTGGTTCGTGCACTCTGTTCAGACTATAAAAATGGGCTGAGCGGGACAGCTACCCATAGAAAACACGCTCTCGCTCCTAGTTGTGCCTAGCGGCTGCTAAGCTCTTGCTGTGCCTGACGGCTTGCAAGGTCGCAGCACAAGACAACGCATCGCAGTTGTCTTGTGCTGGGTGATATGCCACCGGCATATCACCCGCTAAGCACCGAGGCACAACAAAGGTTTTCTATGGGTACTGTCCTCACTCATCCCTTTCTTTGTCTGAACAGATATAGACAAAATGATAAAACGATATACGTTGCTTGTTGCCATAGTGCTACATACAGCTTTACGAATAAGCCTGAAATAGGGGGGCGAAGTGGCTGGCGAAACCTGTTATTGCCGACCGTTGCATAAACGTACAGTGCAAACAATTCTGCTCATAATAGCAGATTGCCTTGCATAGCAGTTGGCAGTATCAGGTCTCGTCAGCTTCCCGGCTCCCCCTTTTCAGTCTTGCTCGTAAAGGTAGATTGATTACCTTAGTAGCGTACAGCAGAGTATAGTTGAGAACTATGTGCATATCTGTTCAGACAAAAAGAAGGACAGGTGCGGCATGTACCCAAAGAAAACCTTGAGTGCAGCCTCGCTTCTTAGCGAGTGCGAGCGTAAGCGAAGCAGGAGCTTAGAAGCGCGAGGCTGTGCTAAGAGCGAGAGCGAGTTTTCTATGGGTACTGCCGCTACCTGTCCCTTTTAAATGTCTGAACAGAGTCCACGAACTACCAACCTATTTCAGTCAGTATATGCTCGTAGTTACAAACAAGCACTACGACAAACTGAAATTTTTACTTTATTGGTGGCAGAACCTCCAGCCAGTATCCGTCCGGGTCCTTGATGAAGTAGATGCCCATCTGGGGATTTTCGTAGCAGATGCAGCCCATAGCCTCATGCTTGGCGTGAGCGGCCTCGTAATCATCGGTGCGGAAGGCCAGGTGGAACTCGCAGTCCCCCAGATTGTAAGGGCGGTCCATATCCCGGAGCCAGGTCAGCTCCAGCTCAAAGTCGGAGTTTTCATTGGCCAGGTACACGATGATGAAGGAGGCGTCAGCGGCCTCCTTGCGGCGGGTTTCCTTCAGCCCCAGGGCTTCTTCATAGAAGGCCATAGACCTGGCCAGGTCTGCCACGTTGTAATTTTCGTGAATCATTTTGAACTGCATACTTTCTACCTCTTTTCATAAACATATTGTAACATGCTGTAAAGCTTATATAATTATTTTATCAAAAAAGGAGCGGCCTGACAATTTTTGTGGTATAATGATTTTTGCGTGGTAAAAGTAAAGTAGATTTAACTAGTATGTAAGTAGGTAATGATTATGGAAGATTATAATTTTCACGAGGTTGGCATAGAAGATAAGGATTGGATAAAGGCGCGGCTGGCGGAGGATGACGGCAACAGCTGCGAGCGTTCTTTCAGCACGATTTTTTTGTATCGGAAGCTATATCGTGTGCAGGTGGCGGAGATTGAAGGCTGCCTGATTTTTCGCTGCATGTACAAGACCATGAAGGAGAATGTGCCGTACTGGACATATTATTTTCCCATCGGTGCCGGTGACAAGCGGAAAGCTCTGGAAATCATGCTGGGCATGTGCCGCCGGGAGGGGATTCCCCTGCATCTGGAGCCAATTCTCGCTCAGGAGCGGGAGCTTCTTTTGGAGTGGTTCCCGGGGAAATTTTTGATTGAATCCAACCGTGATTGTTATGATTACCTGTACAGCCGTGAAAAGCTGGCTTCTTTGAAGGGCAAGAAAATGCAGAAAAAACGCAATCATATTGCCCGCTTCAAGGATGATGAGAATTGGAGCTATGAGTCCATCACCAGGGAAAATCTGGCGGAAACACGCTTTATGGCGCGGAACTGGATTTGCTCCCGGGAGGAAAAGTGGAATGAGGACATGGAAAATGAGTTTTCCGTGCTGGAGGATGCCTTTGTCAATTATGAGGCAATCGGTCTGAAAGGCGGCATCCTGAGACGCCATGAGGATATTGTGGCCTTTACGATGGGGGAGCCCCTGAACTCCGATACTTTCCTGGTGCATTTCGAGAAGGCATTTCCGGAGGTGCAGGGTGCTTATCCGATGATTAACCAGCAGTTTGTTCAGCATGCCACGGAGGGCTTTGAGTATATCAACCGGGAGGATGATATGGGGGACCTGGGTCTCCGCAAGGCAAAGCTGTCCTATTATCCGGAAATCCTGCTGAAGAAGTATGTGGCGGAAACGGCGGATGTGGTTATGGCGGACCCTGTACGCGACCGGGAGGCCATCCATGCCATGTGGGAGCAGTGCTTTGGGGATAGCCCAGAATTTATTGATTTCTACATGTCAGAGCGCATGAGCGAGCTGAACATGCTGGTGATTTACCGGGAGGGCAGGGCTGTGTCTATGGCAAGTTTCCTTCCGGCGGATATTCAGACTGCCATCGGCAATATTGAGGGCTATTATGTGTATGCGGTGGCTACCCTGCCTGAGTATCAGGGGCAGGGTCTGTCCAGCCGGATTTTGCAGTTTGCCCAGAATCACTGGCAGAAGCCGCTGATTTTGTCACCGGCGGAATCCGGGCTGCGGATTTTCTACGCCAAGCGGGGCTTCCAGCCGGTATATGACAAGAAGTTCTATGCCTTGCAGCTATGCCGTGAGCAGGCTGGGGCAGAGGTGGAATTGAAGCCTGCTACGGCCAAGGAATACAAGGCAATCCGTGATGCCAAGTGGCAGGGACCGGGTTATGTGGCATGGCTGGAGGAGGATATCGCCTATGCCATGAAGCATGCTGCTTTTCAGCAGGGGGAGACCCTGCTGGTGAAGTGCTGCCACGAGGGGGAGGGCGAACCGCAGCAGCATATCCTCATGTATACCTTAGACGGGGAAACTATGCGGATAGTGGAATCCACCCTGAATCTCAGCCAGCTGCCTAAGCTCTTGCCGCTCCTGGCAAGGCGGGTGGCAGAACTGCACCCTGAAAGCCAGCAGGTGCGCAGCTTTGAGTACAGGCTGCCGGATGGCATGGTCTGGCTGCCGGAGCGGCTGAAAACTACCCGCCTGAAGCGCCGGGGGTATTTCAACCTGGTGCTGGATTAATATGGTATCTGGCCAGCTGAGCTATGGAACCGGCACGGCAGAGGACTTTTGCAAAACAGCTTGAGGAAAAGGTATTTCTGTGGTATCATAAAATTTGCGTTAGGATGTACATGCTCCGGACAGTGCAACAAGCAGGAGCGTACAGAAAATTTGTCAAGATACAGGAGGAAATTATGAAAGAATATAAGCCATTCAAATCAGGCAAGGTTCGTGAGGTATACGATGCAGGCGATAGCATTATCATGGTAGCTACTGACCGTATTTCCGCCTTTGACCACATTCTCAAGAACAAGATTACCCAGAAGGGCCAGGTACTTACCCAGATGTCCAAGTTCTGGTTTGATTTGACTGCTGATATTGTGCCAAATCACATGATTTCCGTTGATAATAAGGATATGCCGGAGTTCTTCCAGCAGCCGCAGTTCCAGGGCAACAGCATGATGTGCAAGAAGCTGACCATGCTGCCTATGGAGTGCATCGTCCGTGGCTACATCACCGGCAGCGGCTGGGAGAGCTATCAGGAGAATGGCACTGTCTGCGGCATCAAGCTGCCGGAGGGGCTGCAGGAGTCCCAGCAGCTGCCGGAGCCGATCTTTACCCCGAGCACCAAGGCTGAGCTGGGTGACCATGACATCAACGTCAGCTTCGAGGAAGGCGTCAAGTATGTGGAGAAGGAGTTCCCTGGCAAGGGACTGGAATACATGACCATGATGCGGGATGCCACCATCGCCATCTACAAGAAGTGTGCTGCTTATGCCCGTGAGCATGGCATTATTATCGCTGATACCAAGTTTGAGTTCGGCATTGATGAGAACGGCACTTTTATGATTGGCGATGAGATGCTGACTCCGGACAGCTCACGTTTCTGGCCGCTGGAGGGCTATGAGGCAGGCAAGTCCCAGCCATCCTATGACAAGCAGTTTGTCCGCGATTGGCTGAAGGCGAACCCTGACAGCGATTATCTGCTGCCTGACGAGATTATTGACAAGACTATTGCCAAGTACAAGGAAGCTTATGCCCTGCTGTCCGGCAAGGAGCTGTAATGCGCCGCAGGATATGTCCCTCAGGGCGTATCCGGTATGATGTATTTGGTAAACTGAACATAGTGCGTTAGTTGACTAAATGGCCTCCCGGGGTTATACTGATATGAGAATATTGGTATAACCGGGAGGTCTTTTGTATGAAGGATAAAGTATTTACGCCACGTTCTATGGGCAGGATGGCCATGTGCGTGGCCCTGATAAGCGTTGGTGGATATATTGCCTTTCCCACGCCTTTTTCGCCGGTCATGGTGACGGCTACTACCTTGGCCCTGGGCATCACAGCACTGGTGCTGCCGCCCAAGCAGACTGCGGTAGCCATTCTGGCCTGGATTTTGCTGGGGGCGGCGGGAGTGCCGGTATTTTCCGGCGGACAGGGAGGCATCGGCAAGCTGCTGGGCCCCAGCGGCGGCTTTTTTCCAGGTTTTTTCCTGGGCTACACCTGCGTAAGCTTTCTAAAGGGAAAAAGTTATGACTGGAAGCGGTATCTGCTGGTACTGCTGGCAGTGGCCTTTCCTGCCACCTATATTCTGGGGATCGCCTACATGATGCTGACGCTGCATGTGGAGCTGTGGCAGGCCATGACTATGGCGATGTTCTCCTTTATTCCGGGGGATATTATCAAGGCAGTGGCAGCGGCATTCCTGGGAGTGCGGCTGAACAAGGTGCTGAGCTGAAAAATAGCGGTCTGAACAGGCTGCGGGATTGAAAAGTATCAGTATAAAAATTCGTGCAAGGGGTGCGGCTGTCAGGGAGAAGCCTGAGGGCTGCACTTTTTTTGCACAAGTTTGCTCTCTTGTTCAATATTCATTATATCTATTCTGCATATATGTTATAATGAGCGTAGCTGAAATTTTGCGGAGGTTATATATGAATGAGATAAAAGGGAAAGAAGCTGTAAAAAGCATGCACAGGAAGCGCAGGGAAAAGAATTCCAGCCTGAAAAAATACATTGTGGCAGACAGGTATGATGGCATGGAGCTGGAGCGGTATCTGAAGGAGGTCATGGCCGTATCGGCACGGCAGCGGCAGAAGCTGTTTTTCAGCCGGGGCGTGTATGTGAACGGCAGCAGCGCCCATACGAAAAGGCTGCTGAAGGCTGGGGATATGGTGGCAGTCCGCCAGTTCAAGGATACCGGCTACGGGGTGGTGCCGGAGGAAGGCCCAGTGGATGTTCTCTACGAGGACAATGAGGTGATTGTGCTGAACAAGCCTGCCGGGATGCTGGTGCATCCTGCCGGGCAGACCGGCTCCGGCACCCTTGCCAATTACCTGGCATATTATTTCAAGGGACGGGGACAGGTAGTTACCATCAGACCCCTGCACCGCCTGGACAGGGATACTACCGGTTGCGTGCTGTTCGCGAAAAATTCCGGGGCACAGGCAAGGCTGGAAGCTGCCCTGGCGGCAGGTCAGCTGCACCGCAGGTATAAGGCAGTGGTTTGCGGTGACACGGAGCTGTTAAAGGAAAAATTCCCGGCTGGCACCATCAATCTGCCTATCGGCAGGCATCCTCTGCAGCCCAATCGCCGCCAGGTGATGGCAGGGGGCAAGGAGGCGGTTACCCATTTTCAGGTGCTGAAGCAAGGCAGGGAATATAGCCTCTTGCAGCTGAGGCTGGAGACGGGGCGCACCCACCAGATCAGGGTGCATCTGGCTCATGCAGGCTGCCCGGTGGCTGGTGACAGGATGTACGGCAGCCCTTGCAGGGCAATCAGGCGGCAGGCACTGCACGGAGCGGAGCTGGATTTTTTGCAGCCGGTTACAGGCAGGCGCCTTGTGGTAAAGGCACCTTATCCTGAGGATATGCAGAAGCTGATAGGCATGATGGAGGCTGAACATGAATAAGGCAAGGAGTATGTGGCATGAATAATATAGTGAATATCAATGAAACGGAAATTGTGGATGGGGTGCTGGCTGAGTTTTCCCAGCTGGCCAAAATCCCTCGTCCTTCCGGCCATGAAAAGGCAGTCAGCGATTATCTGTACAAGCTGTTTTTGGGGCTGGGCTGCCATGTGGTGCAGGATGGGGTAAATAATATCATCGCTGATATGGAAGCTACGGAAGACTGCCAGGAAAGGCCCCTGACCATTTTGCAGGCACACATGGACATGGTCTGCGTGGCGGCAGAAGGGGTGGCTTTCAATCCCCTGACGGATGAAATCAGGCTGGTGCGGGAGAGCAATCTTCTCCACGCTGACGGCACCAGCCTGGGAGCTGATGATGGCATGGGCATCGCGATTATCGTGTACATTATGAAAAATCTGGAAAGCCACGGCCCTTTGCGGGCGGTGATTACCGTGGATGAGGAATGTGGCATGACCGGGGCGGAAAAGCTGGCGCCGGAGGTGCTCACTGATGCGGCATACCTTATTAATTGTGACTCTGAGGACTGGGACCTGCTGACAGTGGGCAGTGCAGGCAGCGGCGATATCACCTTCCGTCAGGGGTTCTGCCCGATGCGCAGCAATATGCCCGGCCTGTACCGGCTGAAGGTCAGCGGCCTCCGGGGCGGCCATTCCGGCGAGGAAATCAACTGCGGCGGCGGTAATGCCATCAAGGCACTGGCCGCCTGCCTGAATGAATGGCGCCAAAAAGGACTTGCCTTTGATTTGGTCAGCCTCAATGGCGGCCGTGCCAGGAATGTTATCCCCGGCACGGCGGAGGCTGTGCTCTATAGTGATGCCGGGCTGGAAGCACTGTCAGCAGCCGCCGCTGAGTCACGGCAGGAATTTTTGGCAGTTTATGGCGGCATAGAAGCAGGGGCTGTTTTTGCTGTGGAGCCTGCAGAGGCTGCAGCAGGGGAGCAGCGGCCCCAGGCTATGGACAGGCATCAGAAGGATAACCTGATAGACCTGCTGGTGTGCCTGCCTCATGGGGTATCTGCCATGTCCCAGCTTTGCCCGGGGCTGGTGCAGACTTCGGCAAACCTGGGGGTGGTGCGCACTGTCTTTGAGGCAGGCAGGGGCGAAAAGTACATTGAGGTGCAGTATATGCCCCGGTCGGCTGCGGAGGGCAGTATTCAGGAATATTACAGGAGGGCAGAAATTCTGGCCCGGCTGACGGATTTTGAGCTGCATACGGGCAGGATTTCCCCTAGCTGGGGGGAGCGGCGGGACAGCCGCCTGGTCAGGCTGATGCTGGAGGTCTTTGCGGAGCAGAACGGCAAGCCTATGCGGATGGCAACCATCCATGCCGGGCTGGAATGCAGCTGGCATTTGCAGAAAAATCCTCAGCTGGATATTGTGTCCATCGGCACTAATAACAACGACATCCATTCCCCCCAGGAAACCCTGGAGCTGGATACAGTGGCTCCCCAGGTGAAGCTGATCGCGGAGGTATTGTGCAGGATTTAGTCATATCTGTATTTGTAAAAAACTGTATTTGGATAGATATATGTGCAAGATTTTATTGCTGCCGTCGCAGATAATCTTGAAAAAATATACATTCGCATGATATAATAAGAAACAAGATTAGAGGGGAAGAATAAAGAGAGACACATGTCAAAAGGGGGAGTTTTTTTGGATTCACTAACCATCAGGAGAAAGCTGTTTCTGGTTTTCGGGGTGCTGCTGGCTATTTTTCTGGCCAGCAGCCTTTATGCAGGATACAGCCTGAACAGCATTAATTCAGGTGCCCTGCGGATTGCCACGGAGCATCTGGGCAGCGTTATGACTGCTATGGAGAGCAGCCAGTCCCTGGCAAATTATCGCCAGGGGGAGTTCAGCGTGGTGACGGCCAAGAGCCTGCCTGCCAGGCTGTATGCTGCCAGGGACAATAAGAATTGTGCGGCACAGATTGATATTGCCCTGGATGCTCTGGCACCTGCCATAGCGCCTGAGGTAAAGGATGATTTTGATGCCCTGCGCAGGGATTGGGATGCCTACAAGGCTGATTCAGCCAGGGTTGCGGATCTGGCCAAGGCTGGCAGGACAGATGAGGCTCAGGCATTGCTGGATGCCTCCGTCAGCCAGTACCAGCATATTTCTTCCCAGCTGGACAGAATCGTGGACAGCAGCAAGGATTTTATCTTTAAGGAAAGCGTAGCTGCGTCCAGCCAGTATGAGTTTACCAAATGGACGCTGATTATCAGCACCCTGCTGGTAATCGTGCTTTCCGGCTTCATGGCCGTATATCTCAGCAGCAGCATTATGAATTCCGTCAACTATCTCATGAATATTTCCCGTGAGGTTTCCGGCGGCAATCTTACCGTGGAGGCGGAGCCTAAGACTGCCGATGAAATGGGCGAGCTGACTGCTGCCTATGGAGAGACCATCCGCAACCTGCGGGGACTGATTCAGGATATACAGCGGACGGCATCGGATGTATCCACCTTTGCGGCGCAGCTGACGGAGAATGCCAGCCAGTCCGCCCAGGCGACCCAGCAGGTGGCAAATTCCATTACCAATGTGGCAGCTTCCAGCAGCCAGCAGGGTGATGCGGTAAGCCGTTCCTTGGGGGATATCCATGCTATGGCTCAGAGCCTGACCGGCTTCGAGCATACGGCAGCCAGCTCGGCGGCGGCAACCCAGGAGGTGGCGGAGATTGCCAATCAGGGGCGGGCGGCCATTGACGGCGCTGTTTCCCAGATGGCGGAGATTGCGGCTTCTGTTACCGAGTCGGCGGAGACCATCGAAAAGCTGGCGGAGCGTTCCAGCGAAATCGGGCAGATCAGCGATACTATTGCCGGTATTGCCGCCCAGACCAACCTGCTGGCACTGAACGCCGCCATTGAGGCTGCCCGTGCCGGTGAGGCAGGCCGTGGCTTTGCGGTAGTGGCCGAGGAAGTGCGGAAGCTGGCAGAGGGCTCCAATGAGGCAGCCCAGCAGATTGTTTCCCTGATCGCCGCCATCCAGAAGGATACGGAGCAGGCCGCCAAGCGCATGAAGCGCGGTACGGATGAGGTGGAGAATGGCCGCAGGGTTGTGGCCAATGCCGGTGACGCCTTTGCGCGGATTGCCGGTTCTGTAACTGACCTGACTGAGGGCTCCCAGAAAATCCTCCGGGAGGCCAGGGAATCCTCTGCCAAGGCAGATGCGCTGGTGAACGTCATGGAAGGCATCAACAGGAACAGCCATGAAGTGGCCTCCGAGACGGAGTCTGTTTCTGCGGCTACGGAGGAGCAGTCCGCTTCTATGGACGAGGTGGCAAGTGCCAGTGACAAGCTGGCTAACCTGGCTCAGGAGCTTACTGCCTCCACCAACAAGTTCAGGATTTGAGGGGGATTGCTTTGATGAAGATGCGAGATAACAAGAATTTGAAGATGATAATAGCAGTCCTCTGCACGGCACTTGGCCTGCTGGCCGCTGTGCTGTCCGCCGGGTGCGGCAGCCAGGAGGCTGGCAACAAGAAAGTGGCAGTGGCCTTTGCCAATTCTTCCTCCAGCTGGCAGAAGAACGGCAATACCATGAAGGAACTGCTGGAAAAGGAAGGTTTTGCCGTTGATTTGCAGTTTGCCGATACGGCGGAGCAGCAGGTGGAGCAGATCAAGGCACAGCTGGAGCAGCAGCCGGGCTGCCTGGTAATAGGTGCCGTTAACGGTGAGAAGCTGGCGGATGTGCTGCAGTATGCCAAGGAGCACAGGATACCGGTTATTGCCTATGACCGCCTGATTATGGGCACGGATGCTGTTTCCTACTATGCTTCCTACGATAATGAAGGTGTAGGTGAGGCTATGGGCGAGTACATCGAGGCAAGGCTTGACCTGAAGAACGGAGCTGGTCCTTTCAATATGGAGGTATTTGCCGGTGACAAGGCGGACAACAATGCCCACCTTTATTTTGGGGAGGCCATGAAGGTGCTGAAGCCTTATATTGACAATGGTCAGCTGGTGGTGCCTTCCGGGGAGACATCCTTTGACCAGGCTGTAACCCAGGGGTGGAATCCTGACAATGCCCAGAAGCGCATGGAGCGCCTCTTGCAGGGAGCGGATGCCGGTGTGCATCTGGATGTGATCCTCTCCCCTAATGACGGCGTTGCCGGTGGCGTCCGCAAGGCGCTGACGGCTGGCGGCTATGACCAGATGCCGCTGATTACCGGCCAGGATGCGGAGGAGCAGGCCATTGAGGCTATCAGGGCAGGCCAGCAGGCCATGACCACTTACAAGGACCCTGCTATCCTGGTGGCGAAGTCCATCCGCATGATCAAGGCGGTGGTGGAAGGCACCCAGCCGGACATCAACAATGTAACCACTTATAACAACGGCGTTATTACAGTACCGGCATATCTCTGCACGCCTCTTGTCTTGGATGCAGGCAATATCGATGTTGTGAAATAAGGCCCGGAGAATAAAGTGATTTGCGATTTTTTGCCCTTCGCTTTGGCGGAGGGCTTTTTCTTTGCAGTTTTACAGGAAATTTAGTGAAAACAGGTTTATAATTAATGAGCAGATTGGTTTGAGAATTTGCAGTCATTTTCTATTATTTGTATAAGTTGCCGGATATTTGTGGTATAATTTAGCTTAACGTAATTTACCGGATAGGAGTGATTGGATGAACAGGCAGGAGGCCATGAGGTGCTTTAAGAGCTTCCCTGTTTACGGCATTACGGCGGAGAGCATGTCTGCCGGGCGGAGCAACCTGGAAGTGGTGGAAGCCATGCTGCAGGCAGGTATCCGCTTCGTGCAGTACAGGGAAAAGGAAAAGAGCGGCCTGGCACGCTACAATGAGTGCCTGCAGCTGAGGGAACTGACCAGAAAATATGGTGCCGCCTTTTTGATAGATGATTTTGTGGATTTGGCTATGGCAGTGGACGCGGACGGCGTGCATATCGGCCAGGATGATCTGCCGCCACGGGCGGTCAGGGAGCTTCTGGGGCCTGACAAGGTAATCGGCTGGTCCACCCACGGTCCGGAGCAGCTGCAGGCCGCTAACCGGCTGGCAGGGGTGATAGACTACATCGGCACTGGGCCTGTCTATGCCACCCAGACCAAGAAGACGGCTGTGCCTGTGGGGCTGGAATATGTGCAGTATGCCAGGCATAATTCGGTGCTGCCCTTTGTGGCCATAGGCGGCATCAAGGAGCACAACCTGCACTTGGTCCGGGAGGCAGGTGCGGATACTGTATGCGTGGTGTCGGAAATTACTGGTGCGGCAGATATTGCCGCCAAGGTGCGTTCCCTGGCAGAAATAATGGATTGATGCACTATGGAAAACAAGAAAATGGAAGAAATAGAGGCGGTGCGCAGGAATCTGAAGGGCAGCCGCCTGAAGGACATACTGCTGGACGAAATGGAAAGGAACTGCCCGGGGATGTCCTACGACAAGCTGATGCAGGCCGCCATGACGCTGCAAAAGGCAAGGCAGCTGATTGGGGGCGCTGTGCCGGACAGCGACTACAATGAGCTGGGGAGGCAGTTCCGCCAGACCGTGGGGCGCAGGAACGAGGAAAACCGTGCCATGATACAGGGCATGGTCAGGGAGCAGCGCCTCAGCGGCAGGCTGGCCTACAGCTGGTATTACAATCAGCCTATTACTGCATGGGAGCGGGATTTTCACTACATCAAGCTGTTGAGCGATTACCTCATGAGCGGCAAGGAGCCGGAGAGGGCTTCCCTGCAGGAGCGTTCCTATGAAATTTTTCACGATGATACTGTACTGACGGAGTACCCGGAGCTGCTGGAGCGGCTGGGACTTTCTATGGAACAGCTGAACATCGTGGCTCAGCCTGACCCCCTGATGCTGGCGGTGCAGTGCGGCAAGCAGCCCCAGGGGGGAGTATGCCAGCACTTTGCCGTGGAGACCAAGGAGGCATACTATGGCGTTTATCCCGTGCTGAACAGGACGCGGTTTGCCTCGGTGATTTTTGGCGCAGGCTGGAAGCTGGCAGGCAACCTTTTTCAGCTTCCCTATCAGATTGGCAGGGAGTGGTACAGGCACCGGGTCTGGTATTTTGGCAACATGAGCTACGAGGGCATCAGCCTTTGGTACGCCATCAGGCAGAATCTTCCCGCGGGCATGGAGCTGAAGCTGGCGGTGCCCATGTACAAGGCCATGCTGCTCTATCAGCCGGTGAAGCTGGCGAAAAAGGGCACAGGAGGAGCTGCCGGGGGCAGGCACCTCCCAGGCGGGGAAGCCGGGAATGTGCCTGAAATAGTGCAGACTGTGCAGACGGA
Organism: Selenomonadaceae bacterium; assembly: GCA_022786545.1. Taxonomy (GTDB): domain Bacteria; phylum Bacillota; class Negativicutes; order Selenomonadales; family Selenomonadaceae; genus Anaerovibrio. The sequence goes on along the minus strand of JALFXV010000051.1, from coordinate 17,273 downwards.
CAAGGCAGTGGAGGCCTTTTGCCGGGAGTTTGAGCCGGAGGATGGGGCTATCTGGCGTGATATACTGGGCAAGGATATGTATTATCCCCAGAGCATGCTGGGCAATCAGGAGCTGCAGAAGCTGTTCCGGGAGATGGACAAGGGCATCCTTTAGGGGCATAGCAGGATTTTGGTTTTTATTTTGGTAGGAGGATAACAATAATGACAGGTTCGGTTCCTTTTGCGCATTTGCATGTTCATACTGAATACAGCCTGCTGGATGGGGCAAACCGCATCAAGCCGCTGATTGCCCGTGTGAAGGAGCTGGGCATGGAGCATATAGCCATTACGGACCATGGCAATATGTTCGGCATCATGGAGTTTTATAAGGCCTGCAAGGGGGAGGGGATTAACCCGGTCATTGGCTGCGAGGTGTATGTGGCACCCCGGGACCGCCATGAGCAGTACGAGGTGGATGGCACGAGGTACTACCACCTGATTTTGCTGGCGGAAAACAATGAGGGATATAGAAATCTGGTACAGCTGGTGTCCAGGGCCAATACCGAGGGCATGTATTATAAGCCCAGGGTGGACAAGGAGCTCTTGAGAAAATACAGCAAGGGGCTCATCTGCCTCAGTGCCTGCATTGCCGGGGAGGTGCCGGCATGGATTATCCGGGGGGATATGTTCCGGGCGGAAAAGGCATTGCAGGAGTATCTGGAGATTTTTGGCAGGGAGAATTTTTTTATTGAGCTGCAAAATCACGGCATGCCGGAGGAAAAAAAGGCCATGGCAGGGCTTTTGGAGCTGGCGAAAAAGTACCAGCTGGGGCTGGTGGCTACCAATGACGCCCATTACCTGAAGCGTGAGGACAGCGAGTTCCACGAAATCCTGCTGTGCATCCAGACCGGCAGGACATTGGATGACCCTGGCAGGATGAGGTTTGCCGGTGATGATTTTTACCTGAAGACGCCGGAGGAAATGCAGGGGCTGTTCCGGGAGTACCCGGAGGCATTGTCCAATACGGTGAAGATTGCAGAACGGTGCCATGTGGAGTTCGATTTTGAGCACCGCCATCTGCCGAATTTCCCTCTGCCGGACGGGCTGACGGATGAGGCATATCTCAGGCAGCTCTGCGAGAAGTACCTGCCGGAACGCTATGAAACTATCACTCAGGAGGTGCAGGAGAGGCTGGACTATGAGCTGGGGGTTATCCACAGCATGGGCTTTGACAGCTACTTCCTGATTGTGTGGGATTTTATCAACTACGCCAGGAGCGTCAATATACCGGTAGGGCCGGGGCGAGGCTCCGCCGCCGGCAGCATCGTGGCTTATGCCCTGGGGATTACGGATCTGGACCCGTTGCAGTATGACCTGCTCTTTGAGCGCTTCCTGAACCCGGAGCGTGTTACCATGCCGGATATCGATATAGATTTCTGCTATGTGCGCCGGGAGGAAGTCATTGATTATGTGAAGCAGCGTTATGGGGAGGATCATGTAAGCCAGATTATTACCTTTGGCACCCTCAAGGCAAAGAATGCCGTCCGGGATGTGGCAAGGGCCATGGGCATGTCCTATGCCGAGGGGGACAGGGTGTCCAAGCTGATTCCCAGCGGCCCCAAGGTGACTTTGCAGGCAACCCTGGACAGCGTGGACGAGTTTCGCAAGCTGTATGAGGAGGATGTCAGCGTACAGCGGCTGGTGGACATGGCAAAGCGGGTGGAAGGGCTCCGCAGGAACTGCGGCAAGCATGCGGCAGGCATCGTGATTGCCAGGAACCCCATCACCGATTACATGCCCATCATGATCGCTGATGGTGCGCTGGTCACCCAGTTTGAAAAGGACCTGGTGGAGGAACTGGGGCTTTTGAAGATGGACTTTCTGGGGCTGCGTACTTTGACTGTCCTTGATGATGCGGTGAAAAACATTAAGCAAAATCACGGCATTGATGTTGATTTGCGGCGGCTGCCCCATACGGACGAAAAGACCTGCCGGATGCTGTGCGACGGAGGCACCGGGGCGGTGTTCCAGATGGAGTCTGCCGGGATGACGCGGATTATGCGTGACTTGAAGCCGGAGGGCTTTACGGACCTGATTCCCCTGGTGGCACTCTACCGGCCGGGGCCTCTGGGCAGCGGCATGGTGGATGACTTTATTGACGGCAGGCACGGGGTAAAGAAAGTGGAGTACCTGCATCCCCTGCTGGAGCCGATTTTGCGTGAGACCTTCGGGGTGGTGCTGTACCAGGAGCAGGTAATGCAGATTGTGCAGGTGCTGGCGGGGTTCAGCCTGGGACAGGCGGATCTTCTGCGCCGTGCCATGGGCAAGAAAAAGGCGGCCATCCTGATGGCCCAGAAGGAGAATTTTTTGCAGGGCACCAGGCAGAAGGGCATTGATGATAGCCTGGCGGAGCGCATCTTTGAGCTCCTGGAGCATTTTGCGGACTACGGCTTCAACAAGTCCCACAGTGCCGCCTATGCCTGGGTGGCATGGCAGACCGCCTACCTGAAGGCCAACTACCCGGCAGATTTCATGGCGGCCATGCTCACCAGCGTCATGGACAATACGGACAAGGTAAGCCAGTACATAGAGCAGTGCAAGCGCATGGGCATCAGGATCCTGCCACCTGACATCAACGCCAGCCAGGTGAATTTCAGCGTGGACAAGGGGGCTATCCGCTTCGGGCTGGCAGCTATCAAGAACGTAGGTGAGGCGGCACTTTCTGTCATGATGGCGGAGAGGGAGAAGGGGGGCAGCTTCCTGTCCCTGATGGATTTCTGCTCCCGGGTGGACTTTCATGCGGTCAACAAGCGGTCGGTGGAGAACTTTATCCGCTGCGGCTGCTTTGATTCCCTGGGGGCGAAGCGTGCCCAGCTCTTGGCAGTGTTCCCCAGCGTGTCCGAGGCGGCTGCCGCGGTGCAGAGGGACAGGGCAAACGGCCAGATGGGGCTCTTTGATGCGGAGGAGGTACGGCAGGTGGCTGAAATCAAGCTGCCCGATATACCGGAGGCGGAGCCCGAGGTGATGATTGGCTGGGAGAAGGAAATTACCGGCTTTTATATTACGGGGCATCCTCTGGACAAATATCAGGCCAAGCTGGCAGGGCTGACGCCTGTGTCCAAGGTAATGAGCGGTCAGGTGCCGGACGGCAGCAAGGTCAGGCTGGGCGGCATCGTGGTGGAGTGCATCCGCCGCACCACCAAGAAGGGTGACATGATGTGCTTCCTGCGGCTGGAGGATTATACCAACACCATCCGGGTGGTGGTGTTCCCCAAGGTGTTTTACAGCAGGATTAACCTGTCGGAGCAGGACAGGCGGATTGTGGTTTTGGGCAAGGTGGATTTCAGCGATGATGAGCGGGACAAAATCCAGCTGATTGCAGAGGATATTATTGAGCTGGAGGATTATCAGCCTGAGTATTATATTGCCCTGAGGCCGGAGCAGGAGAAACCGGAGATTTTTGACAGCCTGCGGCGGATTTTCCAGCAGCATCAGGGCAGCCGGGTGGTTTATATGTATTTTTACGGCTCCAAGCGGCTGATAAAAAATGAAAAGCGTTATTGGCTGGATGGCTCGGCAGAGGCTGAGGCGGAGATAAGGAAGCTTTTGGGAGCGGACAGCCTGAAAAGCAGATAATCAGATATGCAGGTAGGCAGGTTCTTTTTCTTGGGAGGTTTTTTAGCGTGTGGGTTTCGATTTTTGTGGCAAAGGATAAAAATGAAGCTGACAGGATTATGGCGCGGCTGGATGAGGCAGGCTTCGTGAACCGCATCCGCCCGGGCACGGGGGGAATCATGCAGGGCGGGCAGCTGGAGGTTCAGGTGCTGGAATCCGAGGCGCTGGATGCCCAGCAGTTCTGCTATTGACATGTACAGCCTGTGCCGCCTGTATTGAAAGAAAATGATATTTGTGATATTATGGAGCGGTTAAAGGTTTTTGCAATCGATAAAAAGATTAAAAGTTTGGAAAGAGAGGCGATAGCTTGCCTGCAATAACTTATGAATTGATTAAGCAGGATGAGGCAACCGGGGCAAGAGCCGGTATTATCCATACACCTCATGGCAGCTTTCCCACGCCGATTTTTATGCCGGTGGGAACGCAGGGCTCCGTGAAGGGCGTATCACCAGAGGAATTGAAGGAGCTGGGGGCAGGGATTGTGCTCAGCAACACCTATCATCTGTTTTTGCGTCCCGGCTCCCAGCTGGTGAAGGAGGCAGGGGGGCTGCACAAGTTTATGAAGTGGGACGGTGCCATCCTTACGGATAGCGGCGGCTTCCAGGTGTTCAGCCTGGGGGATCTGCGCAAGATTACCGAGGAGGGGGTAACTTTCCGCTCCCATATTGACGGCTCCAGGAAGTTCCTTTCCCCGGAGGTTTCCATGCAGGTGCAGATGGACATCGGCTCGGATATTGTCATGGCTTTTGATGAGTGTATTCCTTATCCGGCTGATTATGCCTATACCAAGGCCTCCACGGAGCGCACCACCCGCTGGGCGAAACGCTGCAAGGAGTATATGACCAGCCCTCATCAGGGTTTGTTTGGCATTGTACAGGGGGGCATGTTCAAGGATTTGCGTACCCGGAGCGTGCAGGAGCTGGTGGAGCTGGACTTCCCTGGCTATGCAGTGGGCGGCCTCAGCGTAGGAGAGCCCAAGGATTTGATGTATGAGATGCTGGACCATACTGTGGAGCAGCTGCCAAAGGACAAGCCACGCTACCTGATGGGAGTGGGCACGCCTGACTGCCTGGTGGAGGGCGTGATGCACGGCATTGACATGTTTGACTGCGTATTCCCTACCCGTGTGGCGAGAAACGGCACTGCCATGACCTGGCAGGGGCGCATGGTGATGAAAAATGCGGAATACACCCATGATTTCCGTCCCATTGAGGAGGATTGCGACTGCTATGCCTGCCGCAATTACAGCAGGGCGTACATCCGGCATCTGATCCGCTCCAACGAGATTTTCGGCCTCCGGCTGCTGTCCCTGCACAACCTGCGCTTTTTGCAGCGGTTCACCAGGGAGATGCGGCAGGCGATTATGGAGAACCGCTTTGGCCAGTTCCGCCGGGAATTCCTGGATCAGTACAATTACAATTCTAAGCAGACTATTGGCTGAGAGGTTGGCAGGATGGAGATTTGTGACAAGAAGTTCCTGCGCAGGGAAGGAATGGCAAGAAGGCGCGGCATGACTGCCGGGCAGCGGCAGGCGAAAAGTGCCGCCATTGCAGAAAGGCTGATTCATGCGGAGCTTTTCCGGCATGCGGAGTCCATTTTCTGCTATATCTCCATGGAGAACGAGGTGCATACGGAGGCAATTCTTGAGGCGGCACTGGCTGCCGGCAAGGCTGTTTACATTCCCTATGTGCTGGACAAGGCGGAGGGGCTGATGTGTGCCGCGCAGCTAAAGGATATGGCTGATCTGGTGGCAGGTGAGTACAATATTCTCACCCTGCCGCCGGAGCAGGTGATGCCGGTGGAGCCATCCGCCATTGATCTGGTTATCGTGCCGGGCAGTGCCTTTGACCGTGCCGGGCATCGCATCGGCATGGGGGGCGGCTATTATGACAGGTTTCTCCAGCAGGCAGCCGGAGCTGTCCGGGCGGCGGTTGCCTATGAGTGCCAGCTGTTTGACAATATTGCAGTTGATGAGCACGACCAGCCTATGGATTATATTTTTACGGAAAAAACCGTATATGAGATATAATATCTATATTTTACTATCATATTTACCCTATTTTACAGTTTATAATGAGAGGACTTGAAGTAGTTGAGGAAAGACAGTTTGTTGAAACTTCTGGCAGCGGTGGCAGTCATCGTTGCAGTATTCTTCACCTTTGTAGCACCTCTGGCAACCTCCATTCGGCAGGGCCTGGACCTGCAGGGCGGTACCCATGTGGTGCTGGAAGCGGAGGATACGCCGGAGGCACAGGTGAATGAGGATGCCATGGAGCGGGTAGTGCGCATCATGGAGAAGCGTGTTAATGAGCTTGGCCTGGCAGAGCCTATCGTGCAGCGTCAGGGTGAGCGCAGGATTATCGTAGAGCTTCCGGGCATCAAGGACCCGGACAAGGCCATTCAGGTAATCGGCAAGACCGCCATGCTGGAATTCAAAAATGAGGAAGGGGAAACCGTTCTCAATGGTACTGACCTGAAGGATGCCCGCGAGCAGACAGACCAGCAGGGACAAAATGTAGTAGCCCTGGAATTCAGCCCTGAGGGGGCTGAGAAGTTTGCCCAGCTGACCAGCATGAACGTAGGCAGGACCATTGCCATTCTCCTGGACGGTGAGGTGCTGACTGCCCCTCGCGTCAACGAGGCTATCACCGGCGGCAAGGCGGTAATCACCGGTAACAAGACCTTGGAGGAAGCCCACAATCTGGCCATCCTGCTCCGCAGCGGTTCCCTGCCGGTCAAGGTGAATATCATCGAAACCCGTACCGTGGGGCCTTCCCTGGGACAGGATTCCAAGGATAAGTCCGTGTTTGCCTTTACTGTAGGCCTGGGTGCCGTAGTGCTGTTCATGGCACTGTTCTATCGTGTGTCCGGCATCGTGGCTGACATCAGCCTGATGGCGTATGTTATTATCCTGCTGTTCTCACTGAAGCTTTTGGATGCTACCCTGACTTTGCCGGGCGTGGCAGGTATCATCCTGTCCATCGGTATGGCGGTAGATGCCAACGTGCTGATTTTCGAGCATTTCAAGGAGGAATACCTCAGCGGCAAGACGTTGCGCCTGTCCATGGATGCAGGCTTCTCCCGTGCCTTTACTACGATTTTTGACTCCAACATTACCACGATTATTGCTTCTGCCGTGCTGTTCTGCTTCGGCACCGGCAGCATCAGGGGCTTTGCCATTACCCTGGGGCTGGGCGTCATGATTTCCATGTTTACGGCGATTACCCTTACCCAGTTCATGACCAAGAACCTGATTGCAGCCAATATTTTCAAGAATCCTTGGATTTATGGCATCAACAAGCGGCCTAAGACAGAGGGAGAGGTGAAGCACTTTGGCTAAGATGAAGGTGCAGCAGAACCTGCCAAAAATCTGGTTTGATATAATGAAGTATTCCAAGCTTTGGTTCGCGATTTCCCTGACGATTACTGTGCTTGGCTTATTCTGTATGTTTACCAAGGGGTTTAACTTCGGCATAGATTTTACCGGCGGTACTATCATGGATATGCGCTTTGAGCGGCAGGTAACCCTGACGGAAATCCGCGATGTGCTGAAGGGGTATAACCTGGACAATGCCACCATCCAGCTGTCCGGTGAGGCCAGCAATGTGGAGTCCTCCCAGGATGTGATGATCCGTACCATTGATTTGGAGGAAAACCAGCGCAAGGAAATCATGGCAAGCCTCAATGACCAGGTGGGTGCCTACACGGTGCTCAGGGAGGAAAAGGTGGGTGCTACCATCGGCGGCGAGCTGATTACTGATGCGATCATGGCTACGGTGATTTCCTGGATTTTGATTATCCTGTATGTGTCCTACCGCTTTGAGTGGCGTTTCGGCATTTCGGCTATTTTGACGCTGATTCACGATATACTGGTGGTGCTGATTGTCTTTTCCTTTACCCAGAAGCAGGTTGATTCCAGCTTTGTGGCGGCAGTCCTGACCATTGTAGGTTATTCCATCAACGATACCATCGTTATCTTTGACAGAATCCGTGAGAATCAGCGGCTGCACTTCAGGAAGGGCGGCGATCTGAACGAGCTGGCCAACCGCAGTATCTATCAGACTCTTACCCGTTCCCTGTACACCGTGTTTACGGTGCTGTTCACCACCTTTGCCCTGTATTTCTTTGGCGGCGATACCACCAAGGATTTCTCCTTTGCGCTTCTGGTGGGCTTTGCCAGCGGCTCCTATTCTTCCATCTTCATCGCCAGCCCATTGTGGGTGCTGATGCGGAAGAAGTTCCCGGTAAAGCATGTCTGAGGTTATTTTGAGATATTGATGTTTTTATGCTCCGTGTGGGAATTTTATCCTGCATGGAGCATATTTGTTTGTAATTTTTTTTATTTTTTGCTATAATGGTATGCGGAAAGTTTTCCGATAATTTAGGTAAGTTTATGTGGCTTTTGACGCGTGATTGCGGGCGTAAAATATTTTGTGTGAAGGCGGGCGAGGCTTGTATGGATAAGGCGTTGTTTCATCAGTGGCAGGAGGCTGCCATGGTAAAAAATAATCAGAATACTAGGAAGCTGCAGCACCTTGAGCCGCCGCCAATCCAGAAGCCTTATCCGGCGGATGCCAGGCTCATCCCCTTGCCGGAGCCGGATTTTCTGGAGGATCATCAGGTGAGCTTTCTGGAGCTGATGGAGCTGCGCACCACCATCCGGGACTACAGCGATACTAAGCTGACCATGAAGGAGCTGAGCTACCTCCTGTGGTGCACCCAGGGCATCAAGATGGTGCTGCCTGCCGGTGCTACCAAGAGGACAGTGCCATCGGCAGGAGCCAGGAATGCCTTTGAGACATATCTGTATATTGACAAGGCAGAGGGGCTGGCACCGGGGCTTTATCGCTTTCTGGCGGTGGAGCATGCCCTGCTGCCTGTACGGCTGGGGGAGGATGTGAAGGAGTGGCTCCAGCCGGGATTTAATAAGCTCAATATGTACCGTGCCAGTGCCGTGACCTTTATCTGGGCGGCTGTGCTGGAGAGAATGGAGTATTATTTCGGGGGACGTGCCTTGCAGTATCTGTACCTTGATGCAGGCCATGTGTGCCAGAATCTTTATCTGGCGGCATATACCATAGATACAGGGGTATGTGCTGTGGGACACTTCAATGATGAGGAAATCAATCAGCTGCTGGGGCTGGATGGCGAGAGTGAGTTTGTTGTCTATGCAGCCCATGCTGGCAAAGTAAAATAGCAAAGGGGAGGTATCTATGGGGGAAGATTACAAGATTTCAATATTTGCACCTATGGCCGGTCAGGTGGTGGACCTGGGCAAGGTGCCTGATCCTGTTTATGCTGAGCGGATGATGGGGGATGGCGTAGCAATGATACCCGAGGATGGGACTATGTTCAGCCCTGTTTCCGGTTATATCAATGTGATTGCCGAAGACAAGCATGCCTTTGGCTTCACCTCTGATGACGGGCTGGAGGTATTGGTGCATTTTGGCGTGGACATCAAGCTTGAGCCGGATTGCTGCACTGTTCACAAGGGGGTAAACAGCCGGGTTCAGGCAGGTGATATGATAGCCGAGTTTGACCTGGAAAAGGTCAAGGCAAAGGGGATAAACCCCATTACACCGGTAATCATCTGCGGCGGCCTTGACGGCAAGGTAATCAGGCCTGCCACAGGCCATGCCAAGGCTGGTGCCGGGGCTGTTATGACCATAGTGGATGTTGAGAAGGAAAAGGCGGCGGAGGCTGCTTTGGGCAATATTCCGGAGGCTGACGGAGAAGCGATGGATGTGGCCCTGGATGAGTCAGGGGAGGCTGCTGATGGAGCGGAGCAGGAAAAGGCAGCACCGCGCCGGGAATCGGAGGCCATGGAATTTTTGCGGGACAAGACCAACTGGCCGCGGCTGGCGGCCGGCTTTGTGGGGCTGACTGCCGCCCTGGTGGTTATCTTTGTGGGGCTTGCCATGCTGATTGGGCATTGATTTAGGTGTGGATTTTATAGATGGAACTGTCAGATGATATAGAGGTATTGAAGGGCGTAGGTCCGAAGAAGGCGCAGCAGCTGCATGGTCTGGGGCTTTGCAGCCTGTTTGACCTTTTGACGCACTTTCCGAGAAGCTATGAGGATCAGAGCAGCATTACGCCTATCGGCAGGCTGGAGGCCGGTGAAAGGGCAACGGTGGCAGGCGTCATTACGGGGTTGCAGGAAAAGCGCGCCGGGCGGCGGGGCATGGTGATTTTGACGGCAACGATCTCGGATGGGACAGGCTTTCTGCAGCTTACCTGGTTCAACCAAAAATTTTTAAAACAGAAATTGAAAACCGGCAGACGGATTTTTGCTTCCGGCAGGACAGCCTACGCCTATGGCGGTCAGGGGCAGCTTGCCATGAGCCAGATGACCTCCTTTGAGATTGTAGAGGATGAGGGGGCGGACATGGAGGCAAAATGCGGTATTCTGCCGGTTTATTCTGCTGGGGAAAATGTCAAGCAGAGCATGCTGCGTGCCCTGACGGAGCAGCTTTTGGGGCTGGCAGAGGCTGGTGGGCTGGCGGTGCCGGAGGTAATCCCGGAAGGGGTGCGGCAGCAGTACGGCCTTCTGCCCCGGCTGCAGGCATGTCGGCAGATTCATTATCCTGAGGACAGGCAGCAGGTGGAAAAGGCCCGCTACCGCCTTGCTTTTGAGGAGCTTTATCTCATTCAGTACGGGCTCATGCTGCTGAAAAAAAGGCGGCAGGAGCGGCAGCAGGGGATACGGTTTGCAAGCTGCGGCAGCCTGACAGGCGGCGTGCTGTCAAGTTTGCCCTTCCGGTTGACTGATGACCAGCAGAATGCATGGCAGGATATCTGCAATGATATGGAGCGTCCTGTGCCCATGCGGCGGCTGGTGCAGGGGGATGTAGGCTCCGGCAAGACCGTGATTGCCATGCTGGCACTTGTGAAGGCAGTGGAAAACGGCTTTCAGGGAGCCATGATGGCACCGACGGAAATACTGGCACGGCAGCATTTTGAGAGCTTCTCCGGCTCCTTGGAGCCCCTTGGCATAAGGGTGGCCCTTTTGTCCGGGAGGCTGACTAAAAAGGCGAAGCAGGAAATGTATGACAGGCTGGCTGCCCATGAGATAGATATTGTCATCGGCACCCATGCCCTCATTCAGGAGGATGTTTCCTTTGCCAATCTGGGCCTGGTGGTGACTGATGAGCAGCACCGCTTCGGCATCAATCAAAGGGCGGTACTGGAAAAGAAGGGCAGGCTGGTGCCGGATGTGCTGGTTATGACGGCTACGCCTATTCCCCGGACGCTGACCTTGACGGTATATGGCGATTTGGAGGTTTCTTTGATCCGCCAGCTGCCACCGGGAAGGAAGCCGGTCAGGACCTTTGTGCGGGGCAGGGACCGCCGGGAGCTGATTTATAAGTTTGTGCTGGAGGAAATCAAAAAGGGCAGGCAGGCCTATGTGGTCTGCCCTTTGATTGAGATGAATGAGGACTCGGGGCTTTCCTCGGCACAGGAGGTCTATGAGGAGCTGACTGGCGGCATATTCTATGGCGTAAAATGCGGCCTTGTGCATGGGAAGCTGAAGCAGAAGGAAAAAGAGGAGCTCATGCAGGAGTTTTATGAGGGCAAAATCAAGCTGCTGGTGGCCACCACCGTCATCGAGGTAGGTGTCAATGTGCCCAACGCCAGCATCATGGTGGTGGAGAATGCCCAGCGCTTTGGCCTGGCGCAGCTGCACCAGCTCCGGGGGCGCATCGGCCGCGGCGAATACGCTTCCTACTGCATTTTTGTGGCAGAGGAACGGACGGAGGCCGCCAGGCAGCGGATGGAGATTATGGAGCGCACCACGGATGGCTTTGTGCTGGCGGAGGAGGACTTGAAGCTGAGGGGGCCTGGGCAGTTCTTTGGCTCCATGCAGCACGGCCTGCCTGACTTGAAGATTGCCGATGTGGGACAGGATATAGACATCCTGCTTCGGGCACGGCAGGCAGCCATGGAGACGGTAAAGGGCGGAGAAGGCCTGCCGGAGGTGCTGGCGGCTTTGCAGCTGCAGTACCGGGAGCAGTTCTTCAATATCACGGAAAATTGATTTTAATGCTTCACTTTGTGAAAGCATTGTGCTATAATGTGTGGGAGATATTTTCGTATTGTAAAGCATGAAAGTGTTTTGCGTTTTTTACAGGTAATTTTTAGGTGGTGTTAAGTGTGGTAAATCCAAAGCTGAAGGATGAGCTGAATGACCAGCTGTGCAATGCTGTGCTGAAATTGGAAACTGTTGAGGAATGTTATCAGTTTTTTGAAGATATATGTACTATCAGCGAGCTGAAGGCTATGTCCCAGCGGCTGGAGGTGGCCAAGATGCTGCAGAAGCGGCATACCTACGATGAAATTGTGAGCCGTACCGGTGCCAGCACGGCAACCATCAGCCGTGTGAAGCGTTGCCTGAACTATGGGGCAGATGGCTACAATCTTGTTTTTGAGCGATTGAACCGGGAACAGCCTGAGGATATAAAGTGATTTTAAGGGAGATTTTTCGATAATGAGCAACAAGGATTTAGTTTTGGAAATTCCATACGGAACCCGTGATTTTCTGCCGCAGGAGGCAGCTGAGAAAAGGGCGATTGAGGCCAGGATTGCCAGGCAGTTCAAGCTGTGGGGCTATGATGAGGTGGTAACGCCTACCATTGAGTTTCTGGATACCCTCACCATGGGCAACGGCAGCAATCTGGAGCCCCAGATGTTCAAGCTTTTTGACAAGCAGAACCGCACTATGGCACTGCGCCACGAGATGACCACGCCTATTGCCAGGGTGGTTGCAAGCCGCCTGGGTGAGGAATGGCTGCCTCACAAGCTGTCCTATATCAGCAGCGTTTTCCGCTATGAGAAAACCCAGACCGGCCGCCAGTGCGAGTTCCATCAGGCAGGGGTGGAGCTGATTGGCAGCTCCAAGGCAACTGCCGATGCGGAGATGATTGCGCTGGCTGTTTCCATCATGAAGGAAGCAGGGCTGAAGGATTTCCAGATTTGCCTGGGACAGGTTGAGTTCATCAATGGGCTGATGCAGCAGTGCTGTATTTTCCCGAAGCAGCAGGAGCAGATCAAGGATGCTATAGAGCGCCGTGACCTGGTGGCATTGGGGGAGATTGTGGATGCTACTGAGCTGTCCGAGGCGGCAAAGGATATGGTGAAGCAGCTGCCGCTGCTGCATGGTGACAAGAATGTGCTGAAAAAGGCGTACAACATGGCCATGAATGAGCAGTCCCGCCGTGCTCTGGACAATCTCACCGAGATTTATGAGCTGTTGGAGGCATACGGGGTAGCGGAGTATGTTACCTTTGATTTGGGGGTTATCCGGGATTTCAGCTATTATACGGGCATGGTGTTTGAGGCATATACGCCGGGGCTGGGCTTCCCTCTGTGCGGCGGCGGCCGCTATGACCACATGCTGACTGATTTTGGCAGGGCATTGCCTGCTACCGGCTTTGCGGTGGGCATTGAGCGCATACTGCTGGCACTGGAGCGTGAAGGGCTGGCAAAGCCGAAGGTGGAAAAGGATGTCTATGTGGCTTATGCACCGGGACTGCAGCGGGAGGCTATCCATCAGGTGCAGGCTCTCAGGGCAGAGGGCAGGACCTGCGAGCTGGCTATGGCAGCAAGCCTTGAGCAGGAGGCTGATGCCTACCGCCAGGAAAAGGGCTACAAGGAACTGGTTTTCATCAGGCAGGGCTGAGATTTCAGGGGTGCTAGTTTGGAAGTGGTGGCTGTGCTTTACCGTGTAAAACAATTTTTCCGGGGGATTTTTGCCAGCAGGCTCAGCAAGAATGAGGTTGATTTTGTTAAAGAAAACCTGCCGGAGGCGGCATGGGAGCTTTTTTTCCAGATGAACCGGGCGGACAGGCGGCATTCCATGCATGTTCTGAAGACGGCATTGGAGCTTTTTGATGATGGTTTTCGGGAGCAGGATTTTCCCTATCTCAGCAAACAGGATGCCGGCAATTTACGGCAGCTTTTAATCAGGTGCTGCCTGCTGCATGATGTGGGCCGGGGCAGCAGCATGGGACCCCTCAGGAAATCCATAGCGGTGCTGCTGAACAGGTTTTTCCCGATCTGGTCAAGGCGGTATGGCAGATGCGACTCAAGGAGCTATGTCCGGGGGCTCTTGTATCGGTATTATCACCATGGAGAGCTGGGGGGCGAGCTTTTGCGCGGCATCGGCATGAGCACGGAGGCGGCGATTATTTCCCTGCACCACAAAAAGGGACGGGGAAATATGCTGCCGGAGAACAGGAAGCTTTTGTCCATCCTAAAGGAAGCGGACGGCTTGAATTGAGGCTGTGCCAGGTTAAGTTTTGCTGAATCAGGTATTGATAAGTTGAGTATAATAGGTATCGATAAGTTAAGTATCAATAAGTCAAGTTTTGCTAAATTTCAATGAAATTTAGCAGGATTTTTCAGATTAATAGCGAATTAATAAGATGAGAAAGTTCGGGGGCGAATATTATTTTATAGGAAAGAGGCAGATATGAATGCGATACGAGGCAGTAATATTTGATTTGGACGGAACACTTATTAATTCTATTGATGACTTGGCAGACAGTTGCAATGAAATGCTGATAGCATACGATTTTCCTACCCATGCAGTTGATGCCTATAAATATTTCGTAGGCAATGGCGTGGGCAAGCTGGTGGAGCGTGCCCTGCCTGCTGACAAGGCGGCGGACAAGGCTTTTTATGAGAAGGCACTGGCAAAGTTCCGCGAGATTTACAATGGCAAGGTGCTGAACAAGACCCGTGCCTACAGCGGCATCCGGGACACCCTGGCGAAGCTGATGGAGAAGGAAATTCCCATGGCTGTGTGCACCAACAAGCCTATGGAGGCAGCCAAGACCATTATTAACATTCTCTTTGAGCCGGGCACTTTCCAGATGGTTATCGGTGACAGGCCGGGCTATCCAAGGAAGCCTGACCCGACTACGGTGCTGGAGATTACGGAAAAGCTGGGGGTAACGCCTGACAAGGTGGTTTACCTGGGGGACAGCGGCGTGGACATGCAGACTGCGGTCAATGCCGGGTTCCTGCCGGTAGGAGTGCTCTGGGGCTTCCGTGAAAAAGAGGAGCTGCTGGAAAACGGGGCGAAGCTGCTTTTGGAAAAGCCGACAGATTTGCTCTTTAATGTGCAGTTTAAAAAATGATGTATTGCTAAATGATATATATGTTTTGTAGATCGTGAGTAAGCGGGGCACTGTCTGGCAACGTCGGATGGTGCCCTTTTGGGCTTTGAAATATTATTTTTGTGGTAAGTATGGCAATAAATGTGGTAGAATGTATAAGAGAGGAAGGTGGTTTTATGGAAAAGCTAAAAGTGGAATTGCGTTCTTTGTGGCATGACTTTACCATCTTGCCACCAAAGAGGGAAAGGCACATTAGTACAAATGATGAGTTAATGGAAAAAAGTTGGAGAATGACAGGGAGATTGTTAGGTGAAGCAGTTGAAAAAGTCAGGGCAGAATGTATTGCAAGGTAAGAGAACGGATGAAAAGAATCTGAAAATAGCAAATGACAGGATTGTTATAGAGGGAACAAAAACAGAAACATATTCTGGTCCATTACCCCATCCATCTATATTGCAGGGGTACAAACAGATTGAACCTGATTTTCCGATGAAAGTTGTAAATGAATGGGAACGCAATTCAGCACATATACGAGAACAAGAGCAAAAGGAACTTGATTTGCAAATTAAGAAGGAGTTACGGGGGCAATGGATGGCATTTATTGTTTCTGTGCTATCGTTATCTATTGTTCTAGTTTCTGTCCTCACTGGCAATATTGCTTTTGCCGGCGTGTCCGCTTTGGCTGCGTTCGCTTTGATAGCAAAAGCATTTTTACAAAAGTAAAAAACTATTATGTTATTTGAGATTATATTTATGGCAGTGTTATTGCAAGAGTTTAGTTGTTGCAGCTTCTTGCGGTGATGCTGCTTTTTGTTTATACTAATATTATATGTGTTGTGCGTATGATTTTTTTATATGGAGGAGAGAAAATGGCAAAAATTCCTGTGGAGATAAATAAGGAATACGAGATAAGGATAAGCAGCCTGGGCAGCAGCGGCGAGGGCGTAGGCCGCATGGAGGGCTTTACGGTTTTTGTGCAGGGGGCTTTGCCTGGGGAGCTGGTGAGGGTACGGATTGGCGAGGTAAAAAAGAGCTATGCTTCGGGCAGGCTGCTGAAGGTGCTGGAAGCCAGTCCTGACAGGGTGGAGCCGAAATGCCCTATCTATAAGGAATGCGGCGGCTGCCAGCTGCAGCATCTCAGCTATGAGGGGCAGCTGAAGGTAAAGCAGCAGCAGGTAAAGGATGCCATGGAGCGTATCGGCCATCAGAAGGATTTGCCGGTACTGCCGGTGCTGGGGGCGGAAAATCCGTGGAATTACCGCAACAAGGTGGCATTTCCTGTGGGCAGGGAAAAGGGACGGACGATTATTGGCTGCTTTGCCCAGGGAAGCCACAAAATTATTGATGCTTCCAACTGCCTCATTCAGGATGAGCTGAACAATGAGGCTATTAATGCTGTTCGGGAAGTGGTGGAAAAGCTGGGCATACCTGTCTATGATGAGGACAGGCATACAGGCATCATGCGCCATGTGGTGGCCAGGACAGGCATCAACGGCCAGCTGATGGTGGTGCTGGTGACGGCAGTGAAGGAACTGCGCCGGGAGAAGGAAATTGTGAAAATGCTCCGCAGCCGCCTGCCAAAGATGGTGAGTTTGCAGCAGAATATCCAGACCTACAGGAACAATGTTATATTGGGCAGGGAAACCAAGCTTTTGTGGGGCAGGCCTACCATCAAGGCAAAGCTGGGCAAGTTTCTGTTCAACGTATCAGCCCGTTCCTTCTTTCAGGTTAATACCAAGCAGGCAGAGGTGCTCTATGACAAGGCACTGGAATTTGCCCAGCTGACCGGCAAGGAAACTGTAATTGATGCCTACTGCGGTACGGGAACCATCAGCTTGTATCTGGCTCAGAAGGCGCGGAAGGTCTACGGCGTGGAGATTGTCAGCCCGGCCATAAAGGATGCAGAAAAAAATGCCAGGGAAAACAATGTCCGCAATGCGGAGTTTATTGTAGGTGACTGCACCAAGGTCATGCCACGGCTCTACAAGCAGGGGGTGCGCCCTGATGTAGTAGTGGTGGACCCGCCACGGGCAGGCTGCACCCAGCAGGTGCTGGAAACCTTTGCAAATATGCAGCCTCAGCGGATTGTCTATGTATCCTGCAACCCGGCCACTTTGGCACGGGATATTGAGATTTTGGCTGGGCTGGGGTACAAGGCGGAGAAGGTACAGCCGGTTGATATGTTTAGTCATTCAAGTCATGTTGAGAATGTATGTTTGCTAAAAATAAAATAGTTTTTAGGAGCCCTGGCAGGATAGGGAGCAAATAAAGGTGTTTTGATTTAAAAATAAAATTGTTGAGTTGGTTAAAAATATTAAAGCGAATTGATATAATCAATTGACTGTAATGTTTTTTTCGTGTATACTTACAATGAGCTTTTGGCTCACCGGGCATTACGGTTAGAATATGATGCACGTGTATGTTTAACTTCCGCAAGCGACGGGGTGCCTAGTGCGTAGAATATCGCTTACATGTGAGTGGGGTTCGCTGAAAAGGTGA
>JALFXV010000035.1 GCA_022786545.1 Selenomonadaceae bacterium | reverse complement strand
ACCGAATTCCTCTCTACTGAAGAGATTGTTGACATGCCTATGGAAAAGCTTGTTGAATTCATCTGCGAGAAAGGCCGCAATAGATTTACAGATCCTCAGAAAACAGCCAATCTCTTGCAGGCAGCTGCAAGAAATTCCTATCGTCTGGATAAGTGTCTGTATGAGCCTCTTACAGTCGCAATCGCCTCATCCTTCACCATGATCTCTACATACAATGCAGAAATCAAGAAGGTTAATAAGGCTATCGAAACAACCATAAAAGGGCTCAATCCAAATGCTTTCCTGTCGCTCCAGTCTATCCCTGGCGTTGGCCCGGTTATGGCTGCAGGAATTATGGCTGAAATCGGAGACATACACATTTTTAAATCTCAGGAATCGTTAGCCAAGTATGCTGGCCTGGTATGGCGTGAAAACCAATCCGGTCAGTTCAAAGCTGATGATACACCCATGAGCAAGGCCGGTAACTCCTATCTTAGATATTATCTATTGGAAGCTGCCAGCCATATTAGAATCCACTGCCCCGAATACGGGGAATATTACTCCAAGAAATACGCTGAGGTGAAAACCCATCAGCATAAACGTGCACTCGCTCTCACAGCTCGTAAAGCAATAAAGTTGATTTTTGGATTGCTGGCCAGGAATCAGCTCTACTCTAGAAACAGAGTAGGCCAAGCATAATATTTACAAACATGCCTTTGGGATTTTTACTTATAATCCTGAAGGTTTGTTAAGTGCACTCTATTTCAAGGATTTGCTTCAAAAACTTTTGAGAAAACCTGTTGACATATTACCAGGTTGCTCGTATATATACTTCTCAGTTGCAGCAGAAAATCCTTCTGCCTGCAGCATTTCCGTCAAAACCTGTTCATACAATTTCTTATCAGCAACTTTAAGCTTAGAGCTTGCTTTTTTCTTGGTGTCTTGTAAAATCTTATCCAACACTTCTTTACAATTATCCATAATACCCTCCGTAAAAACACTTTTCATGCAACTTGCCAGATTGCTGCTCAGATAATCTCCATCTGGCACATCTTCATAGCATTTAAGGCATTGATGTGGCTTTCAGCCGTAACACCTGCACAACAGGTACTGTCAATCCTTATCTTAATTTCTGGAAAAAATGCTTTCAGGAGCATGGCATTGGATATGACGCAGATATCCGTGCACAGGCCTCCCAGGGTAATTTCATCATAACCTGCAGCAATCTCCTGCCAGCCGGTATAACCAAAGGAAGGTTTCTCCACAATAGTAACAGCTTTTTCTGCAAACTCCTGCAAAACTTCTGCGATCTGCCAGCCATCTGTACCCTTGATGCAATGCTGCACCGGCAGCTTTTTTCCCTCCTGAGTCTCCAGGTAATCGCTGTCATGGGTATCCATAGTGAATACAATATCTGTATCTTCCCTTGCCTGAATTTCTGCCAAACGCTCAGCCATGCGCGGCAACATTTCCTGCGCCTCTTTGGTGCCCAGGCTGCCATCAATAAAATCCTTCTGCATATCCACAACCACATATAGTTTTTTCATAAGCCCCTCCTTATGTTCAAACATGTCATTAGTTTACATCTTTAGCTATTATTATATTATTTTCTAACACTTTTACCAATACCTGTGGAAAATTTTGTGAGCACTGTCACCTGCAAATTTGCTGGCAGTCCCAGTTTTCGTCAGCTATCAGCTCCCCATTGCCGATTATATGCAATACCTCGTATTATCGCCAAGGTAGCCTGCAATTTGTAGCGTTGATTATTCTGTTGTATCTGTTCAGACAGGAAAGGGATGAGGCGGCATGGGATAATTACTGAATTGCGTGGAGGGCGCGAGGGAGCGGACTGCTTTTTCGAATATGAGCCACCATCTTTTCCGCAGGAAAAGCGGCTCCGCTTATCTGCATGGCTGTGATAGATGGTGTTTTGTCCAGCCTTAATTTTGCTTGTGCAGCAAGCAAAATAGGCGTAAATGGGAAACGGAGACTGAGGTACAGGGCGGACCGTTTGTGGCGAATGGAGAAAAAGTATGTCCGTCCCGGGAGCCCGTGCCACAAACTTTCATCAAGTCATTTATTGGCACATGCCACTCCATCCATGTCCGGTCTGAACAGAGTCCACGAACTTCCAAACGCAAAAAAGAGGCTACCTTGCAGTAACCTCTCTTGCTCTAACCGGCAACACCTTGCTTGCCCAGGCCGGTCGCAGTCAGATACAGCGAAGCCGCTGTATCTGACTGGGTGACATGCCACCGGCATGTCACCCTCCAGCCAAGTACCTTGCTTGTCGACGATGACTATATAACAAAAAAGAGATTACCCGAAAGTAATCTCTTCTAACCGGCAACTTCCTATCCTCCCAGGCCGTCTCCAGCCAAGTACTTTCGGCGTTTATGTGCTTAACTACTGTGTTCGGAATGGGAACAGGTGGAGCCACATAGCCATCATCACCGGATTATGCTGTTGTATACATTCACA
>JALFXV010000023.1 GCA_022786545.1 Selenomonadaceae bacterium | reverse complement strand
GGAACATGTTTGGAATATTGAACGCAATAACATCAGGGCGGCAGCTTTGGCGGAAGGACGAAGCGAAGGCATCAATCAAGGAATTTTACAAAAAGAAACGCAAGTGGTTTTAAAAATGTTTAAACACAACATGCCTGTTGAGGATATTGCTGACATCAGTGAACTATCTGTAGAGGAAGTTAATGAGATATTGAAAAATGCTTCCGTTCAGCATTGAGTGTAATTCAAGGGGCTATGAGGGGTTAGAGGAAATGAAGAAAGTGCTTTTTATTTGCCACGGCAATATATGCAGGTCAACAATGGCTGAGTTTGTCATGAAATATCTGGTGAAGCAGGCGGGGAGGGAAGATGAGTTTGAGATTGCCTCAGCTGCTACCAGCAGAGAGGAAATCGGGCATGATACCTATTATGGCACCAAGGAGAAGCTGCGGGAAAAAGGCGTGCCTTTTGCCAGGAGGCGGGCGGTTCAGATGACAAAGCAGGACTACCAGTATTATGACCTGATAGTGGCTATGGACAGGGAAAATCTCTGGGGCATCAGGCGGATTATCGGTGAGGATACCCTGGGCAAGGTGCGGCTGCTGCTATCCTATGCCGGTGAGCCGGAGGGCGAGGTGGCGGACCCGTGGTACACTGGGAATTTTGAGGCAACTTATGTTGATGTATTGCGAGGCTGTCAAGGGATTTTATCTTGTAAAGCAACTTGCTAAAGAGGGAATGTAATATGAGCAAGGATGTAGCGGAGTTTGTCATCTATATCATCAATGAGACTGCCAACATTAGAGGAAAGTCTACTTCACAAGTATATAAAATCCTGGAAGAAACAGGTTGTATCAAAAACTATCTGGTGCCGCTTTATGATATACTCCACACGATGGGTTCTGAAGGTGTGGTTGATGATGTAATAGAGTATGTTGAAGCACGGGGTAAAACGTTATGACGGTATATCATGGTTCTGATGTTGTTGTTAAAAAGCCAGATATCGCTCATTCTAAAAAGAAACTTGATTTTGGCTGTGGTTTTTATGTGACAACTGTAATAGAACAAGCGGAGAGATGGGCGAAGAGAAAGGCTATGATTCAGGGAAAGTCATACGGTGTTGTTAATATTTATACTGTCAATGATATGCAAGGGCTTGAAGTGAGAGATTTTTTGACAGAGCTTGATAGTTGGATTGATTTTGTTTGTGAGTGCCGCAATGGTGGTATCGGCTACAAACGTTATGATATTATTAAGGGCAAGGTTGCAAATGATAAGGTTTTTCGTGTTGTTGATATGTATAAGCGCGGTATATGGGATAAGCAAAGGGCTATTCAGGAAATACGGGCTTATGAAAATTATGACCAGATAGCTTTTATATCGCAAAGTGCCATTGATAGTATCTTGGTATTTAGAGACAGTTTTGAGGTGGAAGCATGAACGGTACAGAATTGGAGAATTATTATCGAGAACATTTGGAGGAAGACATTATTTTTTGCCTGAGTGAGCGCAGGGCTATGCCCTATGATACTGCTATACGTATGTTTTATACAAGCAAGCTGTCTGAAGATATTTATGCTGGCAGGTATGGAATTCAATATCTTGATTACACGCTTTTGACAGATTTACTAGAGGCAGAAATATCCCGTGGTTGCAAAAGTGCGATTAGTGGGTGATGTTTACATGGCTAGGCTGTCAAAGAGGGCAGCCACAGCCCTGGGAATATCCTTTTCCGTCAGGGACGAGTAGTTGACCACAAAGGTGTGCTCCGGTGCTGCCTGGCGGTTCTGGTAATAATGCTGCAGGGATTGCAGGTGGACGCCATTTTGCTGCAGCCTGGAGCGCAGGTCCCTGTCGGAGAGGGTGGTGTTGATTTTGAGCAGGAAATATAGCCCGGATGCCTGTTGCAGGATTTGTATTTTATCATGTTCAGGATGGGCAAGGAGCTCCTTCAGGAGCAGCTGGCGCAGCTTTTTGTAGTTGTTCCTCATGCGGTTGATGTGCCGCTCAAAATAGCCATGATTGATAAAAGCAGCTAGGGTGTACTGCTCAAAGGTGGAGACAGTGCAGCTGAGATAGCCCAGGCGGCGGTTGAACTCTTCCATAAGGGGCATAGGCAGCACCATATAGCTGATGCGGATAGTGGAGGTGAGGCTCTTGGAAAAGGTATTCATGTAGATTACCTTGCTGCTCATATCCATGCTGAACAGGGAAGGGATGGGCTTTCCCACCAAGCGAAATTCCGTGTCGTAGTCATCCTCAATAATATAGCGCTGGCCGGAGGTTGCCCAGCCCAAAAGCTCATAGCGGCGGCTGACAGGGGTGATAATCCCCGTAGGGAAGTGATGGGAAGGGCTGATGTGGATAACATCGCAGCGGACGGCGTTCAGGGCGGTAACTGACATGCCCTGCTGGTCAATAGGCAGGGAAAAGCAGCAGGCCCCGTTGTCCGTGTATATCCTTTGCAGCTTGTGGTAGCCCGGGTCCTCCACGCAGTAGATTTTGTCCCTGCCGATGAGCTTGATAATCAGTTCGTAGAGATATTCGGTGCCGGCGCCGATAATAATCTGCTCAGGCTGGATGTGCATGCCCCGAAAGCGCAGCAGGTGCTCTGCTATGGCACAGCGCAGGCTGTATATGCCTGCTGTAGGTGATTTGGTCAGCAGCAGTGCCTGGTTTTCTGCCATAGTATGGCGCAGCAGCTTTGTCCAGATGCTGAAGGGAAAGCTTTCCGGCAGGATGTTGTTGGAGGAAAGGTCAATGTTCACGGCCGAAGGATTGGCGGTGCCCTCTTGAAATGTTTTGCCACTGGCTGAGGCTCGTGCAGCTGCTGTCAAGGATGGCGTGGCATTTATGTCCGGGATGCCATCTGAAAAAGTCAGCCCTGATGTGTTCGATGTATCTGATATACCAGATACACCAGATATATCAGATACACTAGATATACCGGATATACCAGATATATCAGATATACCAGAGATATTAGATATGCCAGATATATTGTCAGCGGCTCCCGGCTCATAGCTGATTTTTTCCGGGCTGCTAAAAAGCCGGGCATCCCCCAGTGTATTGTGCCGGAAAAAAGCTGCGGCGCTATCATCTGCCTGCTGGATGTTTTCCAAAGGGGAGATATAGTAGCCGGATTTTGCCTTTGCATAGATATATCCTTCCGCCATCAGCTGTCCGTAGGCTCCTTCAATGGTGATGGTACTTATGCCCAGCTGGGCTGCCAATGCCCGTTTTGAGGGCAGTTTGCTACCGGCTTTCAGGCGGCGCGCCAGCACCTCGCCTTTTATGTAGCTGTAAATCTGCATATAAAGGGGGGTGCTTTTGTTTTTGTGCAGTTCCAAAGTCAGCATGGCTATATCTCCCTATTTTTATTATTTCACTTATCTTATTACTTATTATTTCTATCTTATTGATTATTACTTCAAAAGCTTGATTTTCTGCAATGGCTTTGCCAGCAGCAGGAATACCACCGCATTCATCACACCTTCCATAGCCAGTCCCGGGGTGGAAGCAAGCCCTGCCTCAAGGCTGCCGTAGAGGAAGGCACCGGCAAGGGTGTAGGCAACAGTCATCCACAGGCAGGCCAGCACCAGCCCGATGATGCTCTGGCGGTTGATGGAGAAATTACCCGGCTGTGCCTGCCCACCTGCGTAAGCGAAAATCATGGCCATGACGTACTTGATAATCAGGGTAGGGACAATCCAGATGGCAAAGCCGCCAATAAGGTCAGCCAGCCCGGAGCCGATGGAACCGGCAATAGCGCCGTTGCGCCTGCCGATGAGGATAACCCCGAGGAACACGGCAGCGTTTCCCAGGTGGGCATAGCCGAGGGGAATCGGGATTTTCGGCACGAAGGTCATGACGAAGACCAGGGTGGTAAAAAGGGCGGTAAGGCAGAGTTCTTTTACAGTGAATTTCATGATAACACACTCCTGACAATAAAATAAATAATAATATGACGAATATGCTGTATAGTATAATATCAGATTGATTATATAAAAATAGCCAATTTAAGGCAATAATATAATATCAGATTTATAGCCAGATGAAAATAAGTAATCCTTGCAGCTTAAAGATAAGGGGCTTTACGGCATCTGTGGCAAGTAATATAATAGACATGAAAATAATAACATGGGCAGGGTGGCAGTATGGCAAAGCTTAGGTGCGTGGTGGAGAGAATTACATTTCAGAGCCCGGAAACCGGCTATACGGTTTTGAAGGCGAGGGTGAAGGATTATACAGAGCTGGTGGCAGTAGTGGGTAATCTGCTGGATGCCAATGTGGGCTCCGTGCTGCTGGTGGAGGGCAGCTGGAAGGTGGACAGCAGGTATGGGCGGCAGTTCATGGCGGAAAGCTGGGAGGAAACCATGCCTGCCACGGTGTACGGCATCGAAAAATACCTGGGCAGCGGGCTGATTAAGGGGGTGGGCCCCAAGTTTGCCCAGCGCATTGTGCGGATGTTTGGCACGGAAACCATCGCCGTCATCGAGGATGATATTGACAGGCTGCGGCAGGTGGAGGGCATCGGCAGCAAGCGGATCAGCATGATCAAGGAAAGCTGGCAGAAGCAGAAGGAAGTCAAGAACATCATGCTGTTTTTGCAGTCCAATGGCGTCAGCACCGCCTACGCGGCAAAGATTTACAAGGAGTACGGCAATGCTGCCATTGACAAGGTGAAGGAAAATCCTTTTCGGCTGGCGGATGATATCTGGGGCATCGGCTTTCGGACGGCAGATATTATTGCGGCAAAGCTGGGCTTTGGCAAGGATAGCTTCGTGCGGCTCAGAAGCGGCATCCTGTACACCCTGTCCGCTCTTGCTGACGAGGGGCATGTATATGCGGAGAGAAGCCAGCTGGCAGGCAAGGCGGTGGAGCTTCTGGAGGCGGATATTGCCAATGTGCAGATGACCTTAGATAACATGCTGCAGGCAGAGGAACTGATACTGGAAGAGGATGCCATCTTCCTGCCTGCCTTTAACTATGCAGAAAAGGGCACAGCGCACAAGCTGATACAGCTGGCAGAGGATGTTTCAGGTTTTGACAGCCTCCGCCCGGAGCAGCAGGTGGATGTGGCGGCACTGGAAAAGAAGCTGGGCATCCAGTATGATGAGGTGCAGGCACAGGCTGTACAGGAGGCGGCCAGGTCAAAGGTGATGGTGCTGACAGGCGGCCCCGGCACAGGCAAGACAACCACCGTGCAGGGGATAATTGCCGCCTATGGCCAGATGGGGCTGCGGATTTTGCTGGCGGCCCCTACAGGCAGGGCGGCAAAGCGCATGTCAGAGGCCACCGGGCTGCCTGCCAAGACCATACACCGCCTGCTGGAGTGCAAGCCCCCGGAGGGCTACCAGCGCAACGAGGAAAATCCGCTGGAGGGGGATGTGCTGATTGTGGACGAGTGCTCCATGATAGATATCATCCTGATGAATTCTTTGCTGAAAGCCCTGCCACGCAATATGCGTCTGGTGCTGGTAGGTGATATTGACCAGCTGCCATCTGTGGGGGCAGGCAATGTGCTGCGGGATATGATTGACAGCGGCAGGTTCCCCGTGATACGCCTGACCAGGATTTTCCGCCAGGCTCAGCAGAGCAGGATTATCACCAATGCCCACAGGATAAATAAAGGCGAGTTTCCCGATATTTCTAACGGCAGGAATACGGATTTTTTCTTTATCAGTAACGAGGAGCCGGAGGCGGCAGTACAGGAGATTGTGGCCCTGGTCAGCAGCAAGCTGCCCCGGTATTATGGGGTGAAGCCCTCGGAAGTGCAGGTGCTGACGCCTATGCAGCGGGGCCTCCTGGGGGGAACCAACCTGAATCAGACCTTGCAGGCCGCCCTCAACCCGGAAGGGGAGGGGCTCAGGCGGGGCGGCTTCATCTTCCGGCTCTACGACAAGGTCATGCAGGTTAAGAACAACTACGACAAGGAAGTTTTTAACGGGGATATCGGCAGGATTACGGCAGTTGATTTGCAGGAGCGCACCTTGCAGGTCATGTTTGACGGCAGGGTGATAGAATACGATGTGTCCGAGCTGGATGAGCTGGTGCATGCCTATGCCACCACTATCCACAAGGCCCAGGGCAGCGAGTATCCCATCGTGGTGATGCCTATCTTGATGACGCATTTTGTCATGCTGCAGCGAAACCTTCTGTACACCGGCATTACCAGGGCCAAGAAGGTGCTGGTGCTGATTGGCAGCAAAAAAGCGCTGGCCTATGCAGTGCACAATGTCACTGTCAGCCAGCGCAATACAAAATTGAAGGAGCGTTTGCTGCGATAAGCCGCCCTTGCCATCTTATTTTCTCTTCAGGGTAATGTAGATAATCGGCATGATAATCAGCAGGGAGCCGATGATTTCCGGCAGCTCAAACATGACATCCAGCAGGATGATGGAGAAGACGATGGAGGCCAGAGGCTCGGTGGCGTTGAGGATGCTGGCTTCCTGGGCCAGGATGTACTTGGTGCTGGTCACATACAGCCAGAAGGAGGCGGCAGTGCCCAGCACGCAGATGTAGGCAAGGCTCAGGATGGCAGGTGCATCCACAGTGCCGGGGTATGACAGGGGCGGATAGATGAGGGAGATGGCGGCACCGCCTATTAGCATGGCCCAGCCGATGACCTGGGGCGAAGGCCAGCGCATGAGCAGCCAGCGGGGCTGCACTGTATAAAAGGCGGCGGCAAAGGCACTGAGGATGCCCCAGAACAGTGCCCTGTCCGAGATGGCCAGGGCCGTCAGGCTGCCGTGAGTCACCAGCAGGGCCGTGCCGAAGATGGCCATGATGGCGCAGATGACCTGGGACAGGCCGGGCAGCTTCCTTTCCGTGATGGAAAACCAGGCCAGGATGAGGATAGGCATCAGGTACTGAATGATGGTGGCAGTAGGGGCGTTGCTACATTCGATGGCCACGAAGTAGGTGTACTGCACGGACATCATGCCCAGAACCCCGAAGGCCAGCAGCCGGTGGCGGCTGTCTTTGTCCTGCCAGATGGCGAAGATGTTGTTTTTGTTGATGAAGGCGTCAATGGACAGCAGCAGGATACCGGCCACAATGGTGCGGACAGCCGTCAGGTAATCCGCGGTCATGCCCTTTTCCTGCAGGATAAACTGGGCGGCTACCCCTGAACCGCCCCAGAAGATGGAGCCGATGACAGCCATTAGCACGCCCTTGGTTCTTGATGAAATATTCATGGATACAGCACCTCGTCATTGAAAAATCATGCAGTAATGCAATAATACATTAATGCAGCAATACATTAATACAGCAATATGTTAATCATGCCGTAGCAATCATGTACATAGTACATAGTATAGCAGTATTCAATGTGGTATTCAATGTAATAGTACATAGAGTGTCAGAAAAAGCTTTCTGATGTATTTTTTTGCCCTGCAGGGCATGCCAAGGACCATAACCCTTTGCAAATCCCTGCAAAAGTAAATGTAGAATGTAGATTTTAGATTTGAGTAGAAAAAATATTATATATGGTGTATAATATTATGGTGTTTTTATAATCAGATTCAAATTTGGATGGTGAGAAAATGAAAGTTACCAAGAAGGATATGGAAAACGTAGCAGTTTTGTCCCGTCTGGCAATTCCTGCTGACAAGGAAGAGCAGTACACCCAGCAGCTCAATGATTTTCTTGAGTATGTTGACAATCTCAGTGCTGTTCCTACTGATGATATTCAGCCTATCGCCCACGTGCTGCCTGTCAGCAACGTGTTCCGGGAGGATGTGGTGAAGGAGTCACTGGACCGCCAGCTGGCTTTGTCCAACGCTCCTTTGAAGGATGATGGCTATTTCCGTGTGCCAAAGGTTTTGGAAGATTGATTAGGAGGCTTGACTGTGAAATTGTTTGAACAACCTGCCCATGTCCTCCATGACATGCTGGTAAATAAAGAAATAACCTCCCTGGAGCTTACCCAGGCTGTGCTGGCCCGCATTGATGAGGTAGAGGGTGATGTGCAGGCGTACCTGACCGTTACCCGCGATGAGGCTCTTGCCCAGGCAAAGGCCGTGGATGAAAAAATCGCCAGGGGCGAGGCCATTGCTTTTCTGGAGGGCATTCCAGGGGCAATCAAGGACAATATCTGCACCAAGGGGGTAAAGACTACCTGCGCTTCCAAGATTTTGCAGAAATTCGTGCCGCCTTATGATGCTACTGTTGTGCAGAAGCTGGCAGCCCAGAAGCCTGTTGTGCTGGGCAAGACCAACCTGGACGAGTTTGCTATGGGCGGTTCCACTGAGAACTCTGCCTTCCACCCGACCCACAACCCGTGGAATACGGACTGCGTGCCGGGCGGTTCCTCCGGCGGCAGTGCCGCTGCCGTGGCTGCCGGTACTGCTGTGTGGGCTCTGGGCTCCGATACCGGCGGTTCCATCCGCCAGCCTGCTTCTTTCTGCGGCGTGGTAGGCATGAAGCCTACCTATGGCAGAGTTTCCCGTTACGGTCTGGTGGCTTATGCTTCCTCTCTTGACCAGATAGGGCCTATTACCAAGGATGTAACTGACTGTGCCAACATCCTGAATATTATTGCCGGCAGGGATGAGATGGATTCCACCAGCATTGACAGCCCGGTGCCTGATTATACCAAGTCTTTGGTGCAGGATGTAAAGGGTTTGAAAATCGGCCTGCCGAAGGAATATTTTGTGAAGGGCATGGACCCTGAGGTTGAGGGTGCTGTCAAGGTTGCTGTCAAGCAGCTGGAGGCTCTCGGTGCCGAGGTGGTGGAGATTTCCCTGCCGAACACCGATTATGCTATTTCCACCTATTACCTGATTGCTCCTGCGGAGGCGGCTACCAACCTGGCCCGTTATGATGGTGTAAGCTATGGCGAGCGTGCGGAGGGTGCAGCAGACCTGGTGGAGATGATGACCAAGACCAGAAGCCAGTACCTTGGCGAGGAAGTAAAGCGCCGCATCATGATTGGCAACTATGCCCTGAGTGCAGGCTACTATGATGCTTATTACCTGAAGGCATTGAAGGTGCGCCGCCTGGTGAAGGAGGACTATGACAAGGCTTTCAAGGAAGTTGACGTTATTATCTGCCCTGCGGCTCCGTCTGTTGCTTACAAGATTGGCGAGAAGATTGACAATCCTCTGGAGATGTATTTGCAGGATGCCTGCACCGTGCCGCTGAACCTGGCCGGGCTGCCTGGCATTTCTGTTCCTTGCGGCTACAGCAAGGACAAGATGCCAATCGGCATGCAGATTATCGGCAAGGCACTGGACGAGGAAACCCTGATCCGTGTTGCCTACACTTATGAGCAGAGCCAGTCCTACCATCAGGACAGGGCACAGTTGGGAGGTAAATAAGCATGAGCTACGAAGCAGTCATCGGACTGGAAATACACAGTGAATTAAAGACCAAGACCAAGATTTTCTGCGGCTGTGCAACCTCCTTCGGCGCGGAGCATAACACCCATGTCTGCCCTGTCTGCCTGGGGCTGCCGGGGGTGCTGCCGGTGCTGAATAAAAGGGTGCTGGAGTTTGCCATCAAGGCAGGTCTTGCCCTGAACTGCAAGATTAATAATTTCTCCAAGTTTGACCGCAAGAACTATTATTATCCTGACCTGCCTAAGAACTGGCAGACTTCTCAGTATGACCTGCCAATCTGCGAGCACGGCTATGTGGATATTGAGACTTCCAAGGGCAAGAAGCGCATCCGCATCACCCGTATCCACATGGAGGAGGATGCCGGCAAGCTGGTACATTCCGGCAACACCATCAAGGATTCCGAGACTTCCAACGTGGATTACAACCGTACTGGTGTGCCATTGATTGAGATTGTTTCCGAGCCGGATATGTCCACCCCGGAGGAAGCCCGCCTGTACATGGAAAAGGTCAAGTCCATTTTGCAGTACATTGATGTTTCCAACTGCAAGATGGAGGAGGGCAATCTCCGCGCCGACCTGAATGTTTCCATTCGTCCCAAGGGCTCCGATGTGCTGGGCACCCGTACCGAGATGAAGAATATCAACTCCTTCAAGGCGGTTGAGGAAGCTCTGGAATACGAGATTGAGCGTCAGGAGGAAGTGCTGGAGGATGGCGGCCACGTCATTCAGGAAACCCGTACCTGGGACCCTGACCGGGGCGTTACCCTGTCCATGCGCAGCAAGGAAAATGCCCACGATTACCGCTACATGCCGGAGCCTGACCTGGTGCCTATCATCACTTCTGATGAGGAGATTGAGGCATACAGGAAATCCCTGCCGGAGCTGCCGGATGCCCGTCAGGCACGGCTGGAGTCCGAGTATGGCCTGTCCAGCTATGATGCAGGAATCATCACCAGCTCCCGTCAGATGGCAGAGTATTTTGATGAGGTGGTAGCTGCCGGGGCCGATGCCAAGCTGGCTGCCAACTGGATTATGGGGGATTTGTCCAAGAACCTGAACGCAGAGGGCATCGGCATCGAGGCTTCCCCTGTGGATGCGAAACGCCTGGGGGAGATGATTGGACTCATCAGCAAGGGAACCATTTCCTCCAAGATTGCCAAGAAGGTCTTCGAGGAAATGTGGAAGAGCCCGGACAGCCCTGAGAAGATTGTCAAGGACAAGGGCCTGGTACAGATTACTGATACCAAGGCCATCGAGGCCATCGTGGACAAGGTTATCGCCGACAACCCTAAGGCCGTGGAAGAATACAAGGGCGGCAAAAAGAAGGCCATCGGCTCTTTGGTAGGCCAGGTTATGAAGCAGTCCAAGGGCAAGGCAAATCCGCAGATGGTCAATGAGCTTTTGACTCAGAAGCTGGGCTGATTTGTGTTATGGCAGCTGCTGGATTGGGCAAATTGATTGTTTTGTTGTATACATCAGTAATTTGCTTTCATTTTTCAGCTTTTTGTGTTAGCATTATGTGGTAGTATATTGGTAGTACATTTCAGAGATGAAAGGTGGGATTGTTGTGGTTAGTGAAGAAACTATGATGTTCCGTTTTGGAGCTGAGGAAAACCGGGCTGAGAGCATCATTCGCAGTACCTGTTCCTCTATGGAGAAGAAGGGGTATAATCCTATAAATCAGCTGGTAGGCTATCTCCTGAGCGGGGATCCTACCTATGTCACCAGCTTTGAGGATGCGAGAAAGAAAATCCGCAGCCTTGAGCGGGATGAGATTCTTGAGGAGCTTATCCGCTCCTATCTGGAGAAGCACTGATGAAGAGAGCATTGGGACTTGATATTGGTGACAGGACCATCGGCGTGGCAGTCAGCGACCTTCTGGGCATGACGGCGCAGGGGGTGGAGACTATCCGCCGCACCACGCTGGAGGCTGATTTGGCACGGCTGCAGGAGCTGATGGCACAGTATGAGACAAATCTGCTGATTTCCGGCTATCCCCGGAACATGAACGGCACAGAGGGGCCTCGCTGCGAGTTCGTGAAGGAGTTCTGCGAGGAAATCCGCAAGGCGGTGCCTGAGGCGGAAATCGTCTTTCAGGACGAGCGGCTATCAACGGTGGCGGCAACCCGCTCCCTGCTGGAGGCGGATGTGAGCCGCAAGAAGCGGAAAAAGGTCGTGGACAAGATGGCCGCGGTCTTCATCCTGCAGGGGTGGCTGGACAGCCATCCTCAGCTGTAAGAAAAAGCCGGGGCTATAATTTTAAATATGTG
Source organism: Selenomonadaceae bacterium (assembly GCA_022786545.1). Taxonomy (GTDB): domain Bacteria; phylum Bacillota; class Negativicutes; order Selenomonadales; family Selenomonadaceae; genus Anaerovibrio. The sequence goes on along the minus strand of JALFXV010000023.1, from coordinate 18,016 downwards.
CTTAAATATAAGTGTCACCTGTAAAATTAAATTATAAGATTGAACTTAAATTTTATCTGCGGGTTTTACTCCCTGCCGGGGCTTCTCTGGCAGGGAGTTATTTTTTGTGGCTTTTTTTGACGAAAGTATGTAGTAATAGTATAATATAAATTGAGGTTTTGCTGGAATAATTTTTCGGCATGGCGGTAGCGGATGGTGCGGCTGCTGTGCCTTGGCAGATAGGACTTGATAATATGGACAAGAGAAAGATTGCCGTTGCCATGAGCGGCGGTGTGGACAGTTCCCTGACGGCAGCCCTTTTAAAGGAGCAGGGGCATGAGGTGGTCGGCATCACTATGGAGCTGAGCGACTGCTCTGCCGGTGCCATCAAGGATGCAAGAAGCGTGGCTGAGTTCTTGGGGCTTCCCCATCATGTGGCCAGCTTCCGGGACTTGTTTAAGGAAAAGGTAATAGATTATTTCCTGAATGAATACGCCGCAGGGCGCACTCCCAACCCTTGCGTTGCCTGCAATCCCAATGTGAAGTTCGGAGGGCTTTTGCAGAAGGCGGCGGAGCTGGGCTGCGATTATCTCGCCACGGGGCACTACGCCAGGGTGCACTACAACGAGGCCACAGGCAGGTACAACATCAGCAAGGGCACGGATGGCAGCAAGGACCAGGCGTATGCCCTGTACCGCCTGCGGCAGGAGCAGCTGGCCCATGTGATGACTCCCCTGGGGGGCTGGGTGAAGACGGCTACCCGGGCGGAGGCGGCAAAGCGCAATCTGCCGGTGGCCAATAAGCCTGAGAGCCAGGAAATCTGCTTTGTGCCAGATGACTACAAGGATTATCTCCTGCAGCACCGCCCGGAGCTGCAGCGGCACGGGGATATTGTGGATACCTCCGGCAAGGTGCTGGGCAGGCATGAAGGGATTGCCTTTTATACCATCGGCCAGCGCAAGGGGCTGGGCATTGCGGCAGAGAAGCCTTTGTATGTAGTGGGGCTGGATGCGGCGCGGAATCAGGTCATCGCAGGTGATAACCAGGAGGTCTTCGGCCAGGGCATAGTAGTGGAAAGCCTGAACTGGGTGGCCATACCGGAACTTGCGGAGCCGATGGAGGCCGGTGTCAAGATACGCTATGGCGCCAGGGAGGCCGCTGCCCTGCTGGTGCCGCAGTCCGATGGCACGGTGCGGGTGGAGTTTGCTGCGCCTCAGAGGGCCATTACCCCGGGGCAGTCGGCGGTATTTTACGTTGGCAGCGATGTTCTGGGAGGCGGCATCATCAGGTCCGCCATCAAATAAATGAGGATGGCTCCTGGGATGGATGAGCTGTCAGGCAGGGAGCTGCTGCCACATAGATTTGCTGTTACATAAAGGGAATGATTTGTATGAACAGATTTGTGCAGTCTTTAAAGAAAAGAGTTATTGCCTTTGCCCTGGTGGCAATGGCGATTGCCGCGGCAGGCGGCTGGTGGTACTTTGGCTACTATACCAGGACGCCCGAATATTCCATCATGATGGTGCAGGAGGCGGTCAGCGGCCATGACAAGGACAAGCTGTACAAGTATGTGGATGTGAACCACATGCTGGAGACAGCCAGCGATGCTATGCTGGACGGGCTGGTACAGGCGATGGTGCCTGCCACCGGCGATACCAGGGAAGCGGTCAGCAGCCTCACCAAGATGTTCAAGGCGCCTGTGATTATGAGCTTGCAGTCGGCAGTGGACAACTATGTGGAGCAGGGAACCTGGCTGGACCAGAATGTGGACGAGCGCAGCATGTCTGCCGCGGTGGATGCGGATATGATTATCAACCGCATCGGCCTGCCGAATATCAGCTTCCAGAAGCTGGAGTCCGTGGCGGTGGATTTTGACAATGGCACGGCTGTGGCCAAGGTGCAGGTGCGCCAGACGGAGGCGGGGGAGGATTATACCCTGGATGTGGAGCTGGTGGAAACGGACAGCGGCATCTGGCGCGTATACGAGATTACCAACTTCAAGGATTTCATTGAAAATTTGCAGAGCCTGCGGCAGAAGCACGTGAAGGCATACCTGGATGAGTCTGCCAGCCTGATGGCGCAGCACGATGCCGTGATAGCGGAAGCAGAGCAGGAGATTGCCGGGCTGCTGGCAGGGGGTTCCCTGGGCAGCAACGTCACCAGGGGACAGATAAAGGCCGTGCTGGAAACCAAGGCCATACCTGACTGGCAGGCCAGGAAAGCGGAGCTGGAAGCGATGGAGGTGCCGGACGCGGCAGGGAGCCTCCATCGCCTGAGGCTGAAGATTTGCGATGCCAGGATTGAGGCCGCTGCCAATTATGCCAAATGGATGGAGGACAAGAAGGCGGCCACCATCCGTGCTTCCGATAGCAGCCTGCGCATGGCCAAAACCCTGGAAAAGGATGCAGAGCTTCTGACGAAGCAGGTGAACGCCCATGTGCGGTAAAGTAAGAGAGGATATCGGTTATGAACAATAAAGGTGAACATATTTTGCTGTATCAGTTCAGGGACCAGGGGCGGCTGGAGGCTGTCACCGGGTTCCTGCACCGCATGGGCATCCGGGTGACCGTGCTGCCTGATGATGCCTGGAAGGAAAAGATTGGCTTCCTGCTGGGAAGCAGGGGCTTTGCTGCTGCCAAGGCGGAGGAGGAGGAGTTTTCCTTTCCCCATGAAGTCATGCTGATGCAGAATATCCGCAACAAGCGGCTGGACAAGATGCTGGCTGCCTGGAAGGAGGCCGGGCTGGCACCTGTGATTTACAAGGCGGTAGTCACCCCCTTCAACACATTGTGGACGCTGAAGAGGCTCTGCCAGACAATGGAGAAGGAGCATGGCGCTGTAACCAGGGCCATCAGCGAGCACGAGGAGCAGAAAGCACTGAGCGAGGATATTATAGATGAGTAAGGATTTTGAGCATACACAGCCCCTGCCCCGGGTCAGTCCCGACATGGAAAGCCAGAAGACACAGCTGCTGAACGTGAGCAAGGTCAGGGAGCTGGAGCCGGTGGAGATACCCAGGCGCCAGCCCCAGGCGGATGGCGGCTATGGCAATGGTTATGGAAGCGGCTATGGCGGTGCAGGCAGCGTGCCCCCAGGAGAAAATACCGGCATGAACAGCCCGGGCGGCATGAACGGCATGGAAAATATGGGGGGCATGAATCATAATGGTGCCTGCCGTCCGCCTCAGCAAAAATTACAGGGCGGCAGGGCCGGAATGATTGCCCTGCTGGCTGTGGGCTTTGTGCTAGCGGCCTTTTGCGGCGCGGCCCTCTCCGGCTACCTGAGCGAGCAGCAGGCCAGGAAGGAGGCGCTGGACAGCCAGCAGGCCGCGGCAACCAGGCAGCTGCAGGAGGCTGACAGCCAGCAGGAGTCCCTCAGCAGGCAGCGAGAACAGCTGGAGGCCGAGTACCAGAAGCTGCTGGAGGAGAAGCAGGCTGCCCAGTCCGCAGCGGACAAGCTGCAGGGGCAGAAGGAGCAGCAGGAGAAGGCCCGGCAGGAGAAGTCTGCTGCCGGCAAGGTGCTGGACAAGCTTACCGGAGATGCAGGCAAGCAGAAGAAGGAAGCTGAGTCCACGGCTGCCCAGGAGGCTGAGGCAAAGGAGAAGCTGGAATCCGTCAGCCAGTCCGTGCAGGCGGCAGGGGCTGCCCTTGATGAGCTGGATGCCCGGCTGGAGGACCTGGAGGCCATGCGCCAGCAGGCGAAGAGCGTCAAGGCGGATGTGGACAGGGCCTATAGCGAAAACAAGGATGCTATAGATACGGTGCTTCACTATGTATCTGTGGGATTAAATGCATTATTCAAGTAAAGGGGACGAAGTTATGAAAAAGTTATTGTTACTGATGATGGCGGCTGTGCTGGCACTGAGTGCCCTTGTGGCAGGCTGTGGCGGCGGCCAGCAGGCTGAGAAAAAGGATTTGCAGGGGATAGCCATCGGCCTGATGCCTGATATTGATTCCGTGCCGATTATCATCGCGGAGGAAAAGGGCTATTTTGCCGAGGAAGGACTGAAGGTGGATATCCAGAAGTTCAAGAGCGCTATGGACAGGGATGCCGCCCTGCAGAGCGGCAATCTGGATGGTGCGATTTCCGATATGCTGGCCGTGGCCTTTGCCAAGGCAGGCGGCTTTGATGTGAAGGTGACAGCCTACACTGACGGCACCTACAAGCTGATTGCCGGCAAGGGTGAGGGGGCAGTGAAGCCCCAGGACTTGGCAGGCAAGGATGTGGCCGTGTCCAAGAACACCATCATCGAGTATGTGACTGACCGCATCATGGCCAGCCAGAACATGCCGGAGGACAGCATCAACAAGGTTGTGATACCGCAGATTCCTACCAGGCTGGAAATGCTGCAGAGCGGCAAGCTGGCCGCCGCCACCCTGCCTGAGCCGATGGGCTCCATCGCCATCGCCAACGGCTGCCGGTTTGTGACGGATTCTGAGGAAATGGGCGTAAATCCTGGCGTGATGATGTTCACTGCCAAGGCCGCCGATGAGAAGAAGGCCGAGCTGCAGGCTTTTTACCGGGCCTACAACAAGGCTGTCAAGTACCTGAACGAGCATCCTCAGGATGAGTACATGGACCTGGTGATTGAGAAGAGCGGCTTCCCGGTTGCGGCAAAGACTGCCCTCCAGTTGCCAAAGTACCGGGAGGCAGGACTGCCGGCTGAAAAAGATGTCAGCGAGTGCATCGCCTGGATGGTGCAGAAGGAGCTCATCAAGCAGAATTATACCTATGATGAATTGGTGCTTGACCTGAACAAGTAAGGACATGGCTGAATTTGGATGCAGTTAGATGCAGTTAAATGCAGTTGGATGCAGCCTGTCGGATTTTGGATAGAATATGATTGAGATAGAAAATGTATCTGTCAAGTACAGGACGGAAAATGATATTTACACGGCTATTGCCAACGTTAACCTGGTCATTCCCGATGGGGGCACCTGTGCCGTCATCGGGCCTTCCGGCTGCGGCAAGTCAACTCTTCTGAAGTGCGTGGCGGGGCTGATTCCCGACTATGAGGGCAGGGTGCTGATCAACGGGGAGGATGTGAATCCCAAGGCCCAGACCATTGGCTTTATGCCCCAGAATTACGGCCTTTTGCCCTGGAAAACCGTGGTGGACAACATCCGCCTGGGCATGAAGATCAAGAAGGCGCCGGAGCTCCTGGACCGCAACGTGATCAAGCAGCTGATGCGCCAGCTGGGCATTGAGGGGCTGGGGCACCGCTATCCGGTGGAGCTCAGCGGCGGCCAGCAGCAGCGGGTGGCCCTGGCCAGGGTGTTTGCCCTGCAGCCGGATGTGCTGCTGATGGATGAGCCTTTTTCCGCGCTGGATGCCATCACCCGTGAGGAAATGCAGGATATTTTCCTCAGGCTCTGGCGCAAGTTCAACGTGTCCACGATTTTCGTCACCCATTATGTGGAGGAAGCTTTGTACCTGGGGCAGAAAATTGTGGTGCTCTCCGCCTATACCGGCGGCATCAGCCAGGTGATCGAAAATCCGCTGTTCGGCGGCAAGGATATCCGCCAGCAGCCTGAGTTCTTTGCAATGGGGCTGCGCCTGAGAAATCTTATCAAGAAGGACTGGAATCAGATATGGGAAAATCAATGAGTGTTTGGTATCTGGCGGCGGCAGTGTTTCTGACTGCCCTGTGGGGGGCAGCGGCGGAGCTGGTGGCGCTGCCCATTATCCCCAGCCCGGTGCTGGTGGTGGAGAACCTGGCGGAAATCTTCATGAAGCATATTGCTATCCATAGCATCTACAGCCTGTGGCGCATCGCCGCAGGGCTGTTCCTGGCTGTGGCCGTGGGGCTTCCCCTGGGGGTGCTGATGGGGTATTTCCCAAAGTTTGACCGCTTCTTGTCGCCTCTGGTGTACCTTACTTACCCGGTGCCTAAGATTGCCCTGCTGCCTATCCTGATGCTGCTCTTCGGGGTAGGGGAGTCCTCCAAGATTACCATGATTTTCCTGATTATCGTCTTTCAGGTGGTGGTGGCGGTGCGGGACGGCATCCGCGCCATTCCCAAGGAGACCCTGTATCCCCTGTATTCACTGGGGGCAACTTTCAATGATATTTTCTTTGAGGTGCTCTGGCCGGCCTCCCTGCCCAAGTTTATTACGGCGGTGCGGGTGGCACTGGCTACGGCGATTTCCGTGCTGTTCTTTACGGAGACCTTCGGCACCAAGTACGGCATGGGGTATTTCATCATGGATGCCTGGCTGCGGGTGAATTATCTGGAGATGTATTCCGGCATCGTGGTACTGAGCTTGATCGGGCTGATTATGTTCACCACCATTGATGCGATTGAGCAGTATGCCTGCCATTGGCAGTACAAGCAGTAATAGCAAATAGCAAATATGAAATATGAAATATTCAATATCAAATATGAGCTATGGTTCTAAGTGTATTAGTAGTTTTGTCTAATTATTTGCATAATAATAGCATTGCAAGCTGTTTTATGGTAATATATAAGCAGGTGAAGTAATATACTTTTACAACAAGGGATGGTTGATATTTATGGCTGAAAAGTTTAACAAGGATGCGTTGAAGGAGTTGACCGTTACCAATATCATGGAATTGGTTGTGGATGAGCAGTTTCCTGTTGTGATGCAGAAGTTTCCCGGTGCCTGCTGCTGCAAGCAATGCCTGTCCGACATAAAGGCGATGGCGCTGAACGGGCTGAAGCCCCATTATGTTTCCTCTGAAAGAGGAAATCTCTTTGAGCGCATCAATACCTCTGATATGATTATCAAGGTGGACGTGCTGCGGGCCATGACGGAGGCGGCTGAAAAGGTCACCAGCCATCCGCATCATGGGTAATGGCTGGCTTTCCGGCGTTCTTCATGACCGGCAGTCACCGGCCACCTGCATCATAGGTGGCGGCATTGGCAAATTTACTGGTTCCAGAGCAGCGTGTTTATGTTTTACCTCAGGGTGCAGCCTTACGGGGCCGCACCCTGTTTTAAATTTTTAAGCTTTCCAAATAGTGGCAGATAGTGGTACAATAAGAGCAGTTAAATTTTGCGGGGTGGATTATGGATTTTAGTGAGTTTAAGGAGAAGCTGGCCGGAAAGCTGGAGGAGCTGTTTTGCTACCGCAGTGCCCAGGGGGAGGAAGCAGGGAAAAAGGCAAAGCGCAACGTACTGATTGCTTCCGCAATCGGCGCCTGTGCCGTGGCGGCGGCCAGCGCAGTGCTGCTGGCCATGAACTGTGCCCATTCGGATGTGACGGAGGTGCCGGAGGATGCGGAAAGGGTGTACATCAGAATCAAGCCCGGCATGAGTTCCTCCCAGATTGGCGAGCTTTTGGCGGAGGAAGGGGTTATTGATTCCCCGGTGAAGTTCTGGCTGGCGGTGAAGCTGAATCATGCGGACAGCAGATTTCAGACAGGCGTTTTTGAACTGCAGCCGGGCATGAGGCCAGGGGATGCCCTTAACGTGCTGATTAACGGCAGGGCTGCCGCCCTGCGGGTGACTGTGCCGGAGGGGCTGAATGTGCGCCAGGTGGCGAAGCTGTTCTCCGCCCAGGGGCTGGCAGATGAAGAGGAATTTCTGACCGAGGCGAAGGATTTTGCCCCCTATGACTACATCGAGGCAGTGCCGGAGGCGGATTACCGCATCGAGGGCTTCCTGTTTCCTGATACCTATGATTTTGCCAACGATGCGACCCCAAGGGATATCATGCAGAAGATGGCGGATGAATTTGACAGGAAGCTGACCCCTGAGATGCGCCAGCAGGCGGCGGAGCGCAATCTTTCCATCTATCAGCTGGTAACCCTGGCTGCCCTGGTGGAAAAGGAAGCCCGCTACCCGGAGGACAGGCCGGTGATAGCCCAGGTCTTCTTAAAGCGGCTGGCCATCAACATGCCCTTGCAGACGGACACCACCCTGCAATACCTGCGGGAGGAGGTCAAGGAGGAGCTGTCCATAGAGGATACGCTGGTGGAGTCGCCCTACAATACATACCTTTATTACGGGCTGCCGCCGGGGCCTATTGCCAGTCCCGGGCTGGCTTCCATTGAGGCGGTGCTGAATCCTGCCGATACGGATTACCTGTACTTTGTGGCGGACCATGAGGGGCATAACCACTACGGCTATACTTATGACGAACATCTGGGGCTGGTGAATCAGGTGCGGTAATGCTGCCTGGCAGAGGCAGGAACAGGCTGAGGCCGATAAAAACTGATAAGAATGATAAAAGCTGATGTAAATGATAAAAACTGATATGAATACAGAGGAAAAAGTGGATATTGCAGATAAATTGGATATAGCTGGCGTAGCTGGTCAAGCGGATGCAGCAAATACAGTTGATACAGCAGATATGGCAAATACAGCGGGCACAGTTGATACGGCAGATACAATGGATGCGGAACTGGCCGGCCTGCTGGCTGAGATGAAGACGTACGGGGAGGCAAACCATGTGCCGATTATCAATGCCAGGGGGCTGCAGGTGCTGACGGAGGCCGTGGCGAAGAAAAAGCCCCGGCGGGTGCTGGAAATCGGCACGGCCATCGGCTATTCAGCCCTTTATATAGCAGCCAATGCCGCGGCTGATGCAAGGATAATCACCCTGGAGCTGAGTGATGAGCGGGCTGACCAGGCGGAGGCCTTTATCGCCAGGAGCAGGTTTGCCCGGCAGATTGAGGTCGTCCGGGGGGATGCCGGTGAAAATATCCTGAAGCAGTCCGGCAGTTTTGACCTGGTGTTTATTGATGCCGCCAAGGGGCAGTACCCGGATTATTTCCGCAAGGTGTGCCCTCTTTTGGCGGAGGACGGGGTAGTGATTGCCGACAATGTGCTGTTCCGGGGCTATGTGCAGGGCACTGAGCCTGTGCCGAGGCGGTTCCGCACCATCGTAAGGAGGCTGAGGGAGTATATCGGCATGGTGACGGAAAATGAAGCCTTCAGGACGGAAATCCATGCGGACGGGGACGGGCTGGCAGTCAGCTGGCGGCAAGGACGTTAAGGGCGTTAAGGGCGTTAAGGACGGCTTGGAAGATGGCAGGGCGGCTGGATATTTGGCTGCCCGGATAGATGGAGGTACAGACAGATGAAGAAACCTGAGCTTTTGGCTCCGGCTGGCAACATGGAAAAACTGAAAATGGCTCTTTTGTACGGCGCGGATGCCGTTTACCTGGGGGGCAAGTCATTCGGGCTCCGTGCCTTCGGGGGGAATTTTTCCCGGGAGGAACTGAGGGAGGCAGTGGCCTTTGCCCACAAGCTGGGCAAAAAGGTGTATGTAACGGTCAACATCTTTCCCCACAACAGCGATATAGAGGCCCTGCCTGATTATCTGGGTTTCCTGAACAGCATCCGGGCGGACGGCATCCTGGTGGCTGATCTGGGGGTATTTGCCCTGGCGAAGCAGTTTGCGCCGGATGTGGAGCTGCATATCAGCACCCAGGCCAACAATACCAACTGGGCGGCTGTCAATGCCTGGGCGGAGCTGGGGGCGGACCGGGTGGTGCTGGCCCGGGAGATGTCTTTGAAGGAAGTGCGGGAAATCCGCAGCAAATGCCCTGTGGAGCTGGAGATGTTCGTCCACGGGGCCATGTGCATTTCCTATTCAGGCCGCTGCCTGATGAGCAACTACCTGACCGGGCGGGATGCCAACCGGGGCAGCTGCGCCCAGCCCTGCCGCTGGAATTATGCCCTGATGGAGGAAAAGAGGCCGGGGCAGTATTTCCCTGTGCTGGAGGATGAGCGGGGCACATATATTTTCAACTCCAAGGACATGTGCCTGCTGCCCTACCTGCCGGATGTGATTGAGAGCGGCGTGGACAGCCTGAAAATAGAGGGGCGCATGAAGAGCGTCCATTATGCGGCCAGCGTGGTCAAGGCATACCGGGAGGCCATCGACAGCTACTGTGCAAACCCTGAGGGCTTTGCCGTCAAAAAGGAGTGGCTGGAGGAACTGGACAAGGTATCCCATCGCGCCTACACTACGGGCTTTTACTATGGCCGCCCTACGGAAAAGGACCAGATTTACGGCACTTCCAGCTACATCCAGACCTCGGATTTTGTGGGTCTGGTGCTGGACTATGACCAAGAGACGGGCTTTGCCACCGTGGAGCAGCGGAACAACATGAAGAAAGGGCAGGAGATAGAGATTTTCCAGCCTCAGCTGGCAGGCTACCGGCAGGTTTTGTCCGAGATGTACAATGATGCAGGGGAAGCCATAGAGGTGGCGCCCCATCCGCAGCAGATAGTGAAAATCAGGATGGCGCAGCCGGTGGAGCCTTATGCCATCCTGCGCCGTGATATATAGCATTGGGCAGGCAAATTATTGGCCAGGCAATTTACCGGCCTGGCAGGTAATTGGCTATATTTGGACATGTAATAGCTTGGGAAGGAGAGCAGGACATGAGCAAGATTCTTGTTATGCACGGGCCTAACCTCAATATGCTGGGCACCCGTGAGCCGGAGATTTACGGCAGTACCACATTGGCTGACATCAACGCCATGCTGGAGGCACAGGCGTCCGAGGCGGGGGTGGAAACGGAGTTTTTCCAGTCCAACCACGAGGGGGCGCTGATAGACAAAATCCAGCAGGCAGCAGCCACCGGCACGGATTTTATCATTCTCAATGCCGGGGCGTTTACCCATTACAGCATCGCCCTGCGGGACGCTATCGCCTCCGTAGCGGTGCCGGTCATTGAAGTGCACATTTCCAATGTGCATACTAGGGAGGAATTTCGCCACAAGTCGGTAATTGCACCGGTGGTCATGGGGCAAATCCTGGGCTTTGGCACTGACAGCTATACAGCTGCCATGTACGTGGCCATCAGGAAGCTGAAATCTGTTCACAGGGGGTTGTAAGGTGTACAGGGAAAGATTAATCCGCTTGAGGGAATACCTGAGGGAGCAGGGGCTGGACGGCGTTGTGGTCAGCAAGCTGGAAAACCTGCATTATTTCAGCGGCTTCACCGGGGATGATTCCATGCTGGTCATAGGCATGAACACGGCGCAGCTGGTAACGGATTTCCGCTATGTGGAGCAGGCGGCGGAGGAAGCACCGGATTTTCAGGTGAAGAAGCAGGAAAAGGGGCTTTTGAAGCGGGTGGCGGAAATCATCAACGAGGATGGCTTGTCCAAGGTGGGCTTCGAGGGAGGCAGCCTCTGCTACGACTGGCACAGGAAAATTGCCGGGCAGCTGCATGATGTGGATTTTTCCCATTCGGTCAGCCTTGACAGCCTGCGGCAGATAAAGTCCCAGGAGGAGCTGGCATGTATCCGCCGGGCTATGGCCATTGGGGATGAGGCTTTTGCATACATCCTGACCTACATCCGCCCGGGGATTTCGGAAATGGATGTGGCAGCCGCCCTGGAAAACTGCATGCGGCAGAAGGGCTCCTTGCGCCCGTCTTTTGCCACCATTGTTGCCTCGGGAAAAAGGGGCAGCCTTCCTCACGGAACTGCTACAGAAAAGTTGATAAATGTCGGAGAATTTGTTACAATGGACTACGGTGCTGTGTATAAGGGCTATCATTCCGATATGACCCGCACTGTCTGTGTCGGCAGGGCTGACGAGAAGCAGCGTCATGTGTACAGCACTGTGCTGAAGGCGCAGGAACTGGGGGTGAGCCTGGTTCAGCCGGGGGCTTCCGGCAAGGAAGTGGATGAAAAGGTGAGGCGGCAGATTGCTGAAGCAGGCTATGGCAGGTATTTCGGCCACGGCCTGGGGCATAGCCTGGGGCTGGAAATCCATGAGGAGCCGCGCTTGTCACCATCCAGCACCTGCGAGGCCCTGGCTGAGAACATGCTGGTGACTGTGGAGCCAGGCATCTATATTCCTGACTGGGGCGGCGTCCGCATCGAGGATACCGTGGCGGTCAGGGAGGGGGGCTGCGAGATTCTTGCTCACAGCCCCAAGGAACTGATTGAGCTGGGCGCATAAGCCTTGCAGCACAATACTTATTGGCAATTTATTTTTTGGAGGTTTTATTTTATGATTACAAGTACCGATTTCCGCACTGGCCTGACTATTGAGATTGACAACGGCGTATGGCAGGTTGTGGAGTTTCAGCATGTAAAGCCGGGCAAGGGTGCGGCTTTCGTCCGTACCAAGATTAAGAACGTTGAGACCGGCGCTGTGGTTGAGCGTACCTTCAACCCTAACGAGAAGATGCCTGCTGCCCGCCTGGATACTGCCCGCATGGCATATCTCTACGAGGCTGACGGCATGTACACCTTCATGGACAATGAGACCTATGAGCAGATGGAGCTGAACAAGGAGCAGCTGGGGGATGCCCTGAATTACCTGAAGGAGAACATGGAAGTTGCCATCCAGTCCTTCAAGGGCCGCGTAATCGGCATTACCCTGCCAAATTCCGTTGACCTGGCTGTTACCGAGTGTGAGCCTAGCGTCAAGGGCAATACAGCCACCGGCGCCACCAAGATGGCTACCCTGGAGACCGGCTATGCAGTCCGGGTGCCTCTGTTCATCAACGAGGGTGATGTGCTGAGGATTGATACCCGTACCGGCAACTATATCGAGCGTGCATAATCAGCAGCATCTTTGCGCTTGCTCTGAACTTTGAGAAATTAATACTGCCTAAAAAGGGATTCGCTGCTTTTTTTGTGGTAGAGTCCCTTTTTTGCGTATTATTTGCCGGATTTTGCAGGGATTTTTCAGTGTGATGTAGAATAATTTAAAATAAGGTGTATTTTTATTCAAAAAAGCTTGAATAAAGCTTATATGTTTGGTAAAATATACATGATGAATCCTGTTTTTATTGCAAGGAGGTTTTTTCTATGGCAAACGATACTATTAAACTGGAAGAGGGCATTGGCTCTGTCCGTATTGCTGACGAGGTTGTGAGCATTATTGCAGGCATGGCTGCTACGGAGGTGGAAGGTATTGCCGGCATGAGCGGCGGACTGGTGGGCGGCATTGCGGAGATTCTCGGCAAGAAGAACCTGGCCAAGGGAGTAAAGGTTGAGGTAGGAGAGACCGAGGCGGCTGTTGATTTGTACATTATCGTGAAGTTCGGGGTGCGCATCCCGGATGTGGCGCTGAATGTACAGGAGAAGGTCAAGAATGCCATTGAGTCCATGACCGGCCTTTCCGTGGTAGAGGTAAATGTGCATGTCCAGGGCGTAGGTTTCCCTGAGACTGAGGTACGTGAAGAGGAAGTTCGTGTGCGTTAAGGACAGAAAAAGGTGTTGAATAATGGGAATAATCAATCGCAGCCTGTTATTTGTGTACACACTGTTCTTCGGGATTCTGTGTGCAGGCATTGTCGCTCTCTGCCTGCACATAGTTCCTGAGCGTGTGGTTCTCAATGAGTATGAGTATCTTTCCAGCCAGTGGCAGACAGGGGCGGTGGCAGGTGTTTTCCTGCTGCTCAGCATCCATCTGCTCCTGTGCAGCTTTTCCGGCAGCAAAAGCAGGGAAATCAGCACCAGGGAGCTGCTGGTGGTGCAGGGCGCCACAGGGCAGGTCAATGTGTCCCTGGCAGCTATACGGGAGATGGCAGAGCGGCTGGCCGGCAGCGTGCACGGGGTACGCACGGCCAAGGCGAAGGCAAGCGTGGAGCACCGCAGGGGCGAGGGCGATTTCCTGAAGCTGGATATCCGCCTTGAGGTGGGCCAGGAGAGAGGTATCGCAGCCATTTCCGATGATATCCGTTCCCAGGTAGGAAGCTATCTTACTCAGGCAGCAGGCATAGACAACGTGGAGCTGGCTGTTTCCGTCCAGAGCATTGTTAGCGGTGTATCGGTCAAGAAGCGCCGTATTAAGTAACAGGCGGTGAGTTTGCAGATGGATTTTAACATGAAGGAAAGTGTGGCACTGTATTTGCAGAGGCTGTGGCAGGAGCATCCCGGCAAGTGTGCAGGAAGCCTGGCAGGGGTCCTGCTGGGTATCTGCATACTGGTCTTTGGCTTTTGGAATATGCTCTTTATTCTTTTCCTGGGCACCATCGGCCTTTTTGTGGGCATGAATGTGGACAGGGAAGGGGATACATGGCAGAATATCAAGGCATGCATACCGCGGGATATACACAGGTTGCGGTGAGGCGGCTTGTGCCCGTGGGTATGCGTATTCCTGTATCGGCTTGCAGGGGCTTCCTTGTGATTTGCAGGCTGCATTTGGCAGTGCATAGCGTATTGTATAGCGTAGTGTGAGATTGTATAGAAAGAGGATTTTGCAGATATGAGTAGAAGACAGGCTCGTGAGCTGGCGTTGCAGGCTTTGTTCCAGCTGGATTTCAATCAGTGCCGGGAGGCGGAGGAGGAAAGGCAGCAGGAAGCAAGGCTGGCAGTAATAGATGCGGCTGCTGCCGAGATGGAGGGCCATCTGGGCTCCCGTGACAGGCAGTTTGTGGAGGAGCTGGTGAATGGCACGATGGACAGCCTGCCGGAGATTGACGGGCTGATTTCATCCGCCTCCAAGGACTGGAAGCTTTCCCGCATGGCAGGGGTGGACAGGAATATCACCCGCCTGGCGGTGTATGAGCTGAGGTTCAGAGAAGAAAAGGTTACGCCGAATATTATCATCAACGAGGCGGTGGAACTGGCTAAGAAGTTTGGCACGGATGAGTCCAGCCGCTTTGTCAATGGCATTTTGGGTGCTGTGATGCGCAAATGACAGCCGGGCTGCCTGTTTTTGGTGCAGCCCATTTTGTGTGCAGGGGGAGAGTTTATGTCCGCAGCCGTGACGGTCAGTGAGCTGACCAGGTATCTAGCAAACTTAATAGGCGGTGACAGCGCCCTGAGGAATGTGGCAGTGACAGGGGAGATTTCCAACTTCAAGCGGTACAGTTCCGGCCACTGCTATTTCAATCTGAAGGACAGGGGGGCGATTATCCCCTGTGTCATGTTCAGAAGCCATGCGTCCAGGATGAGGTTCCAGCCCGGGGACGGCATGCAGGTGATTGCCTCAGGCGGCGTGAATGTCTATGCCGAGGGTGGCAAGTACCAGCTGTATGTCAGCAGCATGGTGCCGGAGGGCATAGGTGACCTGGCGGCGGCCTTTGAGCAGCTGAAGGCCCGGCTGGCCGGGGAAGGGCTTTTTGATGAAGCCCGCAAGAAGCCCCTGCCGCTGTATCCTCGTCAGATAGGCATCGTTACCTCACCCACAGGGGCTGTGCTGCGGGATATTTTCCGGGTTTCCAAGCTGAGGTTTCCCGGCATCAGGCTGGTGCTGAAGCCGGTACAGGTGCAGGGGGCAGGCGCGGCGGAGCAGATTGCGGCGGCCATCGATTTCTTCAACGAGCAATACCCGGTGGATGTGCTGATTGTGGGCAGGGGCGGCGGCTCTATGGAGGATTTGTGGTCCTTTAACGAGGAAATCGTGGTGAGGGCAATATATCGCTCCAGGATTCCCGTAATTTCCGCCGTAGGCCATGAGACGGATTTTACCCTGGCTGATTTTGCTGCGGACAGGCGGGCGGCTACGCCCTCCCAGGCTGCGGAGTTTGCCGTGCGGGATGCGGGGGAGCTGGCCAGGTATCTGGCAGGGCTTGAGCGCCGCATGACCGTCAGCGTCAGGAATTTTCTGGCCAGCCGCCACGGGCGCGTGGCCGACCTGATGGGACGCCAGGTGTTCAGGCAGCCAAAGCTGATGCTGGCCCAGCGCCAGCAGGGCACTGACCTCCTCCGGGAGCGGCTGATAGCTGCCACCGCCAGTGAGATAACGCGCCGCAGGCAGCAGGTTTGCCATCTGGTGGACAAGCTGGAGCTGGTTAATCCGGCAGGTGTTCTGCGCCGGGGCTACGGCATTGTGCAGCGTCAGGATGGTGCCGTTGTCTCAAGCGTAGAGCAGGTCAACATGGGCGATGTGGTGAAGGTAAGCCTTTCAGATGGCTACTTGGAGGCATTTGTAACTAAAACCAAGGAGGTATGGTGATGCCGAGGAAGAAAGCGGCCTCTTTTGAGGAGAATTTGCAGGAACTGGAGAAGATAGTCAGCCGCCTGGAGGGCGGGGAGGACCCGCTGGATGAGGTCATGGCAGATTATACCAGGGGCATGGAGCTGTCAGGCAAGTGCCTGGAGGCACTGAAAAAGGCAGAGGAGCAGATGGATATACTGCTGGCGGAGAACCCGGATGGCAGCGTGACGGAGCAGGAACTGATAATAGACAACAAGCTATCATAGACAAACTATCATAGAAACTATCATGGATAAGCTATCATGGATAAAGATAATAAGCTATAATAGCATAAGCAATATAAACATAGGCAATATAAATATATAACGTATAGCGTATAGATGCAGCATATAGCGGGCAGCAGCTGAGGGCTGAGAGCAGAATGTGCTGCTGGCTGATTGAGGGGGAAAGGTCATGGACAAGACACAATGGAACGAGAGGATAAAGCTTATAGAATCAGCTTTGCTGGAGGAACTGGGGGCAAAGCAGGCACTGGTTCCCCGCCTGGCGGAGTCTATGGAGTACAGCCTGATGGCTGGCGGCAAGAGGCTGCGGCCAATTCTGGTGATGGCGGCTGCAGATGCAGTTGGCGCAAGGGGGACGGATTTTGTGCAGGCTGCCTGCGGCATTGAAATGATTCATACCTATTCCCTGATTCATGACGATTTGCCTGCTATGGACAATGATGACTACCGCAGGGGCAAGCTGACCAACCACAAGGTCTATGGGGAGGCCCTGGCCATTCTGGCAGGTGATGCGCTGCTGACCCAGGCTTTCGAGGTCATCCTCCGGCAGCAGGGGGTATCAGCTGAGGTGCTTTTAAAGGTGCTGCAGGAAATGAGCATAGCTGCCGGCCCTAACGGCATGGTAGGCGGCCAGGTCATTGACATGCTGTCCGAGGGCAGGCGGATTTCCCTGGAGGAACTGCGCAAGATGCACATGGGCAAGACGGGGGCCCTGTTCCGGGCGTCCATCCGTAGCGGCGCCATATTGGGCGGCGCCACGGAGGCGCAGCTGGCGGCCCTCACCACCTATGCGGACTGCTTCGGGCTGGCCTTCCAGATTACGGATGATATTCTGGACGTGGTAGGCGATGAGGCGGTTATCGGCAAGCCGGTGGGCAGCGATGAGAGAAACGAAAAATCCACCTATGTCACCCTGACCTCCCTGGCAGAGGCAAGGCGGCTGGCTGGGGAGACTGTGCAGCAGGCACTGGCTGCCCTGGAAATTTTTGGCGATGAGGCAAAATTCCTGCGGGACCTGGTGCAGATGCTTTTGGAGCGTAATAAATAAAAGGGGAGATTGGTGTGGAACAGATTTTAGATAGCATAAAGCACCCGGCTGATGTACAGAAGCTGCCGCTTCCTCGTTTGCATGCCCTGGCAGCGGAGCTGCGCCGCATGATTATTGATACCTGTGCCAGTAATGGCGGCCATCTGGCCCCCAGCCTGGGGACCGTTGACCTGACGCTGGCTCTTTACAGCGTCTTCAACCCTGAAAGGGATAAATTTGTCTGGGATGTGGGGCATCAGGCATACGCCCACAAGATTCTGACCGGGCGCAGGGCAAATTTTGCCACCTTGCGCACCTTGAACGGCATTACGGGCTTTCCCAAGCGGTCGGAGTCAAAATTCGATGCCTTTGGCACAGGCCATGCTAGCACCTCCATCTCGGCGGCCCTGGGCATGTCCATTGTCCGTGATCTGGAAGGCAAGGACTACAACGTGGTGGCCATCATCGGTGATGGAGCACTGACCGGCGGCGAGGCCTACGAGGGGCTGAACTATGCCGGGGATCTGGGCAAGAGGCTGGTAGTTATTCTCAACGATAACGAGATGTCCATTGACAGGAATGTAGGTGCTATGTCCGAGTACCTGTCCCGCATCAAGCTGGCACCGCAGTATGCCAGGGCGAAGAAGGATATTGAGGGCTTCATCAGGAATATCCCCCACATCGGTGACACGGTGCTGAAAACTGCCGAGTACCTGAAGGATGGCGTCAAGGCTGCCATCACGCCGGGTGGGCTCTTTGAGGAAATGGGCTTTAGCTACATAGGGCCTATTGACGGGCACAACATAGAGGCCATGCAGTCAGTTTTCCGCCAGATTACCAATATTGAGGGGCCGGTGCTGGTACATGTGCGCACCAAAAAGGGCAGGGGCTACATGCC
>JALFXV010000030.1 GCA_022786545.1 Selenomonadaceae bacterium | reverse complement strand
TTCTGCCTTAGCCAAAAGGACTTACACACTCTCCGTGGGCGTTAATTTCCGTAATTCCTACGGTATTTTTATGCTTTGAAGCTTATACAGCTATTATTTCTTTTGCTTTAGCCAGAATGTTCCTGGCTGCATTCACATCTCTATCGTGATGATGCCCGCATACAGGACAATCCCATGCACGAATAGCAAGATTTTTTGTATCTTTATTCTGATAGCCGCATTTACAGCACGATTGAGAACTTGGGTAGAATCTTGAAACCCTTACCACTCTGCATCCATGCTGCACTGCCTTGTATTCAAGCATCCTGAAAAACTCCGACCATGATACATCAGAAATGGCTTGTGCCAGGTGATGATTTTTTAGCATATTCCTGACCTGCAAGTCCTCTATACCGATCAGTTGGTTTTCCTTGACCAGTTTAGTGGAGACTTTGTTCAGATAGTCCTTGCGGATATTTGCTATCTTTTCGTGTATCCTAGCAACGATCATTCTCTGCTTATTGCGATTATTGCTGCCTTTTGCTTTACGTGAAAGCTTTCGCTGCTCCCTTGCCAGTTTTTTACTGTATTTCTTCAAGGTTTTCGGATTAGCAGCAACATCACCTTTAGAATCGGAGTAGAAATCCTTGATGCCCACATCTATACCTATTTCCCCGCCATTATTAGGAAGAATTTCTACTTCTTCCTCAACGCACAGGGAAACAAAATACTTGCCTGTGGCCTTGCGTGACACAGTGACATTCAAAATTCTGCCAGTGAAATTTCTTGAAAGCTTTATTTTTACCAAGCCTATTTTAGGAAGCTTCAGCTTGCCATTCTTGATTGCAATATTATTATTAACGCACTGGGAACGATAGCTGAGGCAATGATTGTACTTTGATTTATATCGCGGATAGCCTGCTTTTTTGGCAAAAAAGTTTTTGAATCCTTTATCCAAATCCTTTAACGCCTGCTGCTCTCGCTCTTAGCACAGCCTCGCGCTTCTAAGCTCCTGCATCACTTACGCTCGCACTCGCTAAGAAGCGAGGCTGCACTCAAGGTTTTCTTTGGGTACATGCCGCACCTGTCCCTCTTTATGTCTGAACAGATATGCACATAGTTATCAACTATACTCTGCTGTACGCTACTAAGGTAATCAATCTAACTTTACGAGCAAGCCTGAAAAAGGGGAGCCGGGAGGCTGACGAAATCCGCTGCAAACATATTCTCCAGCATAGCAAGTCCTGCCTTTGTCTTAAATATCTTCTCCTGCACGCTCTTAACAGCAGAAACGGATGCATTATCCTCATAGAGATTTACCAAAAAATCTGCCTCTACCAAAATCTGGTAATCCAAGCCATCTATTTCATTATAAGTATGATGATGCGCAATCAGGTATTTGATGCGCTCAATCTGCTCAGCCGTGAAGCCGCCCAGCTGATGAAGCAGCTTCTCCGCCTCGCCTGGTCCTTCCAGCTCCTGATATTTGCCACTGCAACTGCCATACTTTGCCTCGCTGACATGTATGCCAATATCATGAAGAATTGTTGCCGCCTCCAGCACAAAAAGCTCATCCGTCCCCATACCTTCCAATATACCGATAGCCGTTGCCAAATCATGCACCTTGACAAAATGCTGAATCCGCCTGGCATCACCCTTGTCATACTCTATCATCGCCGCCATCAATTCTGCTATTTTCCTGTCCATCATATCACTCCCTGTCTTCTCCCATATACCTGAACATATCACCAAGGAAATCAAACCTGCAATCAACAGCCGAAATCACTTATTCAGGTATGCCATCATTCTCATAGGTAGCAAATATTGTCTGCGGATTATCATAATAAAAGCTGCTATTGTAGTCCTCAATTAAATCTGAAACCTTTGAGTGATATGCCGCTAGCAACGCATTGACAACACCCTTTTGCTCCTTTGCCTCCACCATCAGTATCAGCCTCTTGTACACCTTGCCAATATCCCAATGAGTAGGCACAGAATATTCACACTCTGCCACGTTGTTAAAAGTTCCCTGCTGAATATGGCACTCCTCAATAAAACCATCACTAACGCGATTAATATTATCACTATGATAAACATCTGCCAGCTCATATATTTTTGCGAGATTATCCTCTCCCAATGCATCAACCACGTCCACAGGCTTATTTTTCGTCCGCCTGGCAATATAAGCAATCAAGCTGCAAGTAAAAAATAAATCATTATGTTTCTGCAATTCACGTCCCTGTAGCATTTTCTCACCATCCTCTCACTTCTTGAACACATTTATCTGCCCATTATATATGACTTTACATAATTATACTATATTTGAAAACAAATAGCAGATAAATTTTACAGCATGATAAATAATCCCTCACCGCCCCATTATTTCATACTAACCTGCAAGGAAAAAGCAGCCCGGCGGGCTACTTTAAAGTGAGTGCTGTATTTAAGTTATATCATCCTAGTACATGACAAGCATTTTTCATGGCTCAATCAGATACCCATCTCAATATTGTAGAGAACCTGGGACAGCTTCTCCATTTCCTCCGAGGAACGCTTGTTGATTGCCTCAATTTCCTGTATGGACTGGATAGATTGGTAGATGTGCTCAACACCTTCGCTAAAGGTAACCTGCAGCTTTTCCATTTCAGCGGCAAAATTAACATCAAAATTGCCGATTTTTTCTTCAAAATCCCTATTCTCCAGCAGATTTTTATTAATCTCATCAACATCGTGCATGAGCATCTTAATTGCCTCATCAGAGGAACACAGGCTGCTCTGGGTGTTTTCCGAAAGCTTGCGGACTTCCTGAGCCACCACGGAGAAGCCGCGCCCTGCCTCACCGGCACGGGCAGCCTCAATGGCGGCATTGAGGGCAAGAAGATTAATCTGGGAAGCAATCTCATTAATCATCTTCATTACCCCATCAATCTTCTGGGTGCTCTGGGAAAGCATATCCAGTTTCGGGGTAATCTCACGGTTGCGGGAAATCATCTGGGCAAAAAGCTCCTTCTGATCACCGATGCTGCCCGAAATCTGACTGATTGTGCCCTTGATCATCTCCACATCATCCGCTATGCGATTGATGGTAGTGACAATCCCCGGCATCTTGGCATGATAGTCATTGAACATGCTGATAAGGTTGTCCTTGAGCTTTTCCGTTGACTTCTGCCGGGCAATGATACGCCTGTAAAAGAACGCATTACACTCTGAATAGGTGGAAGCAAAATTGTCAATATAGCGGTCTGAGAAGCTCTGCCCTTCCGAAATATGATAAAAGAAGATTGCCGTCAGCGTTTCATTGACATGAAGCCCGGCAATTTCGCCAAAGCTGGAGAAGCCAGCCACCGGAACATCTGCAAAGAAATCCATGTGCTTTGTGTCTTCCGGGTACCCCAAACGGCGCATGAGGCAGTCATTCAGGATGCCGCCAATAGGCTCCGGCTTGCCCTGAGAAAAAGCCTTGAAGTCACGGGAAAGGGTAGCCTCCAGGGACTGACGCCTGATCAAATAAAGCTTTTCACCAGTTACCACATCGCAGAAGAAGGAAATCCTGTCATTGGCCTCATCGATGCTGGCAACATTGCGTACAAAGTCCTCACCATTAATATCTGCGGCAAAGGTATACTCCTGCAATCTTTCATTTATGCCGTCCACCGTGCTGACGCCAAAGTGGTCTTTCAATGCCTTGATGAAGGAAACTGGACGGCCGGAGGCATCTTCCACTGTCTCAATATAGCGCAGGGCTGTGTTGCCGCTGCTGACAGTAAAGGCAACACTGGTGCGCTCCCCTGACTGAGTTTTCAGGATGCCATAGCGATAGGCATGCTTGAGGCGGAACAGCGTAATCACTGCATGATTTTCCAAACACCTGTTATTGTCGTAAATATAGGTGTGTGTAAAGGTCAAATCACCAGCAGAGCTGCCGCCAATAAACGGAATAGGATACTTGCCTGTTTCGTACATAGCCTGCAAAACAAAAGTCTCGCTGCTGGAAGCCCCATCCACATAAATCATGGCAAAGCTATGTGCTACACTAAGGCGGAATGGAACCTTATGCTTTTCAATTTCCCGGCGAATAGCCGCCACCCGGTCATTGATGCTCATCTCTACAACGCCCCTGCGCAGGTCGCTATTGGAGAGCGGTATGCTCATAATATATGTGTCCTCAATCATCCGATTGGAATACACCTGCAACAGCAGCTTGGCACGTCCCTCCGCATCATTGCAGTAGAAGGTACGGCTCCCCTTTGTCCGGCAAAGCTCCCCGGAGGTTGTCAGCAAAATAACCTTCGTTGAGGCTGAAACCTCTTTCTTTATAGCCCGGGCAACTTCCTCCAGATTCAAATCCGAGGAAACAAACCCCATAATCAGCGCACATCCCTCTGCCACATCAGTAAGCTCCCGCAAATGAGCCCCATCCAGCTCGCTTTTGCTTAAATATGCCATTTTCATATCTTTCTGCTGTGCAGGCACAGGCTTTTGTGTAACCGGCTGAACCTGGCTAACAGGCTGTGCGGCTGCCTCAGCTTTCTTTTTACCCCCAAAAAAACGACTGAACATAATAACCCCTCCATATTATATTCCATATCCCTAAAAAGTTTATTTCGTATTATAAATTCTACAAAAAACACAAAAATCCTGCTAATTCTTTCATACTTTACAACTTTTTAGGAAAAAACTTCCGCCTGGAAGCATATCAAGCCTTTTTCGGCCTGCCCATTGCCATGACTACCCCCACCACAATCAGCACCGCTCCCAGCCAGAACCACAAGGTTACCGGCTCTCCCAGCAGCAGCCAGCCAAGAAATGTGCCGACAATAGGCTGCCAGAACATGAACAGCCCCGCTGTGGAGGCATCCATGTATAACAAGCCCTCATTCCACAGCACAAAGCCGCCGGTAGTGGAAATAATCCCCATATAGCCGATGCTGAGAAGCACCTGAGGGGTAAACAGCAGGCTATAATCCGCCTGGGTTGCCAGCCACCACACAGAATAGGGTGCCAGGCACACAAGAGCCACCAGCAAGCCGTAAAAGGTCAGTACAATAGGGGAATACCGGTCTAAAAGCTTCAAAAATACTGCCATCAAAGCCCAGGTCCAGGCCGCCACAAAGAGGAAAAATCCCCCCAGCAAATTCACCTGAAAATTATCCGGGTCATAGACAATCATCAATACACCGATGGTAGCCAGCACCACGGACATAATCCGCCCAAAGGTCAGCCGCTCCTTCAATATCCACCAGCCGAACAGCACCATAAAGGCAGGAGTAGCTGCCGTAATGGTGGAACCAGTCTGAGCCGAGGTCAGGAGGGTTCCCGACTCCTGGGTGACGATGGACAAGGTCTGCCCGATAAGCCCCACCAGTGCTAAAAGCTTCCAGTCCTTCCTGTCAATCTTCCATGACACATGGCGATAGCAGCCCAGGGCATACAGGGCAAAAAAGGCCAGAATATAGCGCATCCACACCAGAGGAACAGCTTCCACCGCCCCTACCACCAGCCGCACAGCCAAAAAAAGCCCGCCCCAGATAGTCCCAGCCAGAGAAAGGCAGATTGCCCCTTTCATAGTTTTACTCACATTATCACTACCAAATCTAAAAAAAGGGCAGTGCAGCTACCATGCCGCACCGCCGCCAATATATCAAATCACATTCTTATCACAATTCTACTTTTGCCTGTTTGGCATCCTTTTCAGCCACATAGGCCTTTTCATCTGCCATAATATCGGCTGCCAGCTTCAGCTGCATCTCCACCTGCTGATAAGAAGTACCGCCATAGGAATTGCGGTTCTTTACGCAGGTCTCAGGGCTAATGGCATCGTAGATGTCCTCCTCAAACAAATCAGACAGCTCCTTCAGCTCAGCCATAGTCATATCCGCCAGCCACTTATTCTGCTCAATGCAGTAGTGAACAGCCTTGCCGGAAACAGCATGAGCCTGACGGAAAGGCAAGCCCTTCTTCACCAAATAGTCAGCCAGATCAGTTGCATTGGAGAAGTCCTCTGCCACAGCACGGCGCATTACATCCTTGCGCACCTTCATGCCCCGCATGATACGGGCATACACTGCCAGGCTGAACTTGATGGTGTCAATGGCATCAAAAATGCCTTCCTTGTCCTCCTGCAAGTCCTTGTTGTAGGCCAGCGGAAGCCCCTTGACCGTGGTCAGCATGGCCATGAGATGGCCCATGACACGGCCTGTCTTGCCCCGAACCAGCTCCGACACATCAGGATTTTTCTTCTGAGGCATCATGGAAGAGCCGGTGCAATGGGCATCGTCCAGCTCAATAAAGAAGAACTCACGGGAACACCACAAAATGGTTTCCTCGCTGAGACGGGACAGATGCACCATCAGGATAGAAGCAGCTGACAGGAATTCCATGATATAGTCCCTGTCAGACACTGCATCCAGGCTGTTGCTGTAAATAGACGCAAAATTCAGCTGCTCCGCCACAAAAGGACGGTCAATAGGGAAAGTTGTGCCAGCCAGGGCACCTGCCCCCAGCGGCATAATGTCGCAACGGTCATACACGCCCTTGAAGCGGTCAAAGTCCCGCTTCAGCATACCGAAGTAGGCCATCATGTGATGGGAGAACAAAATCGGCTGGGCGCGCTGCAGATGGGTATAGCCCGGCATAATCACATCGCTATACTTCTCTGCCGCTTCCACCAGTGCCGTCTGCATATCGAGAATCAGCTTCTCCACCTCAACCACCTGACGGCGGATGAACATGTGGGTGTCCAGCGCCACCTGGTCGTTGCGGCTGCGGGCCGTATGCAGGCGCCCCCCAGCCTCGCCGATGGCATCAGTCAGCCGCTTCTCGATATTCATGTGAATATCCTCAAGGGCAACCTCAAAAGAGAAGTTGCCCGCCTCGATTTTCTTGTAAATATCCTTCAGGCCGCTGATAATGTCATCCCGGTCTGCCTCAGAGATAATGCCTGCCTTTGCCAGCATGGTAGCATGGGCGATAGAACCGGCAATATCCTCGTTGTACATCCGCTTGTCAAAATCAATAGAAGCCTGAAAATCGTTAATCATCTCATCGGTGGACTTGGAAAAACGTCCGCCCCAGAGCTGCTCTGCCATAATTACTTACCTGCCTTTTCCTGCATCAGGGCACGCACCTTCAGTGGCAAGCCAAAGAGGTTGATAAAGCCTTCTGCATCAGCCTGATTGTAAACATGGTCTTCCTCGAAGGTTACAAATTCCTGATTGTACAGGGAATAAGGGGACTTGGCACCTGCGCTCATGATGTTGCCCTTGTAGAGCTTCAGCTTAACAGTACCGGTTACAGTCTCCTGGGTGCTGTCAACGAAAGCGGACAGCGCCTCACGGAGCTGGCAGAACCACATGCCATCATAAACCAGCTCGCCAAAGCGGATAGCCACGCCTTCCTTGTAGTGGTAGGTAGCACGGTCAAGGCAGAGATACTCCAGCTCGCGATGAGCGTAGAACAGGATTGCTCCGCCCGGATTCTCATACACGCCACGGGACTTCATGCCCACCAGGCGGTTCTCGCAGATATCAACGATGCCAACACCGTTGCGGGCACCGATGTCGTTCAGCTCGGTCAGGAGCTCCACAGCACCCATCTTCTTGCCATTGACAGCTACAGGAACACCCTTTTCAAAGTCAATGGTTACATACTCAGGCTTGTCAGCTGCCTCCTCAGGAGCCTTGGATACCAGGTACATCTCGTTCTGAGGCTCATTCCAAGGGTCTTCCAAATCAGAGCCCTCATGGGACAGGTGCCAGATGTTCTTGTCCATAGAATACTTCTTGTTGTCGGTAGGGATGTCGATGTTGTGAGCCTTGGCATACTCAATCTCCTGAGTACGGGACAGCAGGTCCCACTCACGCCAAGGAGCTACAATAGCCATGTTAGGAGCCAGAGCCTTGACAGTCAGCTCGAAGCGAACCTGGTCGTTGCCCTTGCCGGTAGCGCCGTGGGCAATAGCCTCTGCACCTTCCTGCTTTGCCACCTCAACCAGATGCTTGGCAATCAGCGGACGGGCAAAGGAAGTCCCCAGCAGGTACTTGCCCTCATATACAGCACCAGCCTTCAGGGTTGGCCATACATACTCCTCCAGGAACTCCTGAGTCAAATCCAAGATGTAGCACTTGGAAGCGCCGGAACGCAGAGCCTTGTCATGGATAGCCTGCATGTCATCCCCCTGGCCGATATCGGCACAGCAGGCAATAACCTCGCAGCCGCCATAGTTTTCCTTGAGCCAAGGAATAATAACGGAAGTATCCAGACCACCGGAATATGCCAATACGACTTTCTTAAATTCTGCCATAATATTTACAACTCCTTAATCATTACTGCCGGATTACCGCCATATATCATACAGCAATAATCCCTATATAAAATAAATAATATTTATCAGCCCATTGTGAGAGCCATAATCGCCTTCTGGGTGTGGAGGCGGTTCTCAGCCTCATCAAAGATTACATCAGCGTAAGCCTCAAGGATTTCATCGGTGATTTCCTCGCCACGGTAAGCCGGCAGGCAGTGCATAACGATGACCCGCTTGTCAGCTACAGCCAGAAGCTCCGCATTGACCTGATAATCCTTGAAAATCTTCTTGCGCTCCTCGTGCTCATCCTCCTGCCCCATGCTGGCCCAGGTATCAGTCACCACGATATCCGCATCCTTGGCAGCCTCAAACGGGTCATTGACCAGCTTGATGGTGGCGCCGGTTTCCTCCGCATCCTTGCAGGCGTTTTCAAAAACCTGCCTGTCAGGCTCAAAGCCCTTCGGATTGGCGGAAACAAAATCAATGCCTGCCTTGGCGCAGCCGTACATGTAGGAATTGGTCATGTTATTGCCGTCACCTACGTATGCCATCTTCAATCCCTTGAGATTTTTACCCTTATGCTCCTGAATAGTCAGCAAGTCGGTCAGAACCTGACAAGGATGCAACAGGTCAGTCAGGGCATTAATAACAGGCACATCAGACCATTTGGCAAACTCCTCCACTCTGTCATGGCCGAAGGTACGAATCATGATTCCGTCCAGATAACGGGACATAACCCGGGCAGTGTCCTTGATAGGCTCGCCCCGGCCCAGCTGCAAATCGCGGTTGGACAGGAACAGGGCCTGGCCCCCCAGCTGATACATACCTGTTTCAAAGGAAAGGCGGGTACGGGTAGAAGATTTCTCAAAAATCATGCCCAGAGTCTTGCCCTTCAAGATATGATGCTCAATGCCGGCCTTCTGCTTTGCCTTGAGCTCATGGCCCAAAGCCAGGATTTCATTTACCTCATCCACGGAAAGGTCATGGATGGAAAGCATGTCCTTGCCTTTTAACATTTTATAACCTCCAATAGGCGTACCGAATATATACTTATGTACACCAACAGCGTATATTATACTACATTAAAGGAAGAAAATAAACCTTCTGCTGCATGGGTATACAATATTATTACATATTTATTGCAAATGCTGCACTGTTTTATTGCAAATGCTGTGCTTTTGCCTTATTCTGCATACTGGGGCAGCACGGCCTCAACTGCATCGCATACCTCATCAATATGCTCCCTGGTGACAATCAAAGGCGGCACAAAGCGCAGCACGTTGCCGGCTGTGCAGTTGATGATTGCCCCCTTGTCCAGGCAGGCATTGACAATCTCGCGGCCAGGCTTCGTCAGCTCCATGCCCAGAATCAGTCCCATGCCCCGCACCTCTTTAATAAGAGCTGGGAACTTTGCCTGCATGGCCTCAAGGCGGGACTTCATGTAATCGCCCATCTTAGTGACATGCTGCAAAAATGCCTCAGTGCCTACAGTGTCCAGCACCACGTTGGCTGCCGCGCAGGCCAGCGGATTGCCGCCGAAAGTAGAGCCGTGGTCACCGGCATGGAGAGCCGCCGCCACCTTATCAGTGGTAATGAAGGCGCCAATTGGCACGCCCCCGGCCAGGCCCTTGGCAAGGGTAACTACATCCGGCTTGATGCCATAGTTTTCATAGGCAAAGAACTTGCCGCTCCTGCCCATGCCGCTCTGGATTTCATCAAAAATCAGCACCGCATCGTACTTGTCGCACAGCTGGCGCACCTTCTGCATGTACTCCACATCCGGCACATGGACGCCGCCCTCCCCCTGGATAGGCTCCAGCATTACGGCAGCAGTCTTTTCGCTCATCAGCTTTTCCAATGCCTCAATATCGTTGTAAGGCACATAGTCAAAGCCCTCCGGCAGCGGCCCGAAGCCCTGGTGATACTTAGGCTGGCCGGTAGCAGTCAGGGTAGCGATGGTACGGCCGTGGAAGCTGTGGATGGCAGAGATAATCTGGGACTTGTCCGGGGCGATGGTATGGGCGTACTTTCTTGCCACCTTGATGGCACCCTCATTGGCCTCCGCACCGGAGTTGCCAAAGAAAACCTTCCCCAGGCCGCTGAGCTTCACCAGCTTCTCCGCAGCCTCCGCCTGTACCTGGGTATAGTACAGGTTTGAACAGTGAATCATCTTCCCTGCCTGCTCCGCGATGGCCTTCACCAGCTCAGGATGATTGTGACCCAGCACGTTTACGGCTATGCCCCCCAGAAAGTCAATATATTTCCTGCCCTGGGAATCATATACATAAACGCCATCGCCGTGGTCCAGCACAATCTGGTAGCGGGCAAACACCGGCAGATAGTCATGGGCATCCTTGGCATAAATCTGTTCATCAGTTAATTGCATTTCACTTACACCTCAATTTTTATTTAACAACCTGGGTACCGATACCGCTGCTGGTCAAAAGCTCCAAGATAATGGAATGAGGCTGGCGGCCATCAATAATATGTACCTTGTTGGTGCCGCACTCAATGGATTTCAGGCAGGCCTCAATCTTCGGAATCATGCCGCCGGAGATAGTGCCGTCCTTGATGTAGCCCTTGGCCTCCTCCACAGTCAGGGAAGAAATAAAGCTGTCCTTGTCGTTGAAATCCTTGTACACGCCCTCAATATCCGTCAGCAGCAGCAGCTTCTCCGCATGGAGGGCACCGGCAATCTCCGCCGCCACATAGTCCGCATTGATATTGTAGCTCTCGCCATCCTCACCTACGCCGATGGGCGCAACTACCGGGATGTAACCGTTGTCCAGCAAGTCCTGCAAAATGCGGGTATCCACGGACTCCACCTGGCCTACATAGCCAATGTCCACAGTTTCCGTATGCCCATCCTCATCATAGACAGTAGCCATCTTCTTGCTGGCCTTGATGAGCCCTGCGTCCTTGCCGCTGAGGCCCACCGCCTTGACGCCGCGGCAGTTCAGCATGTTGACAATATCGGAGTTGACCTTGCCATCCAGCACCATCTCGGCAATCTCCACAGTTTCCTCATCAGTTACCCGCAAACCGCTGACAAAGTCCGACTGCTTGCCCACCTTCTTCAGGAAGTGGGTAATATCAGGGCCGCCTCCATGCACAATGACAGGACGGATGCCCACATATTTCAGGAGGCTGATATCCTCCATGACCTTGTGCTTCAAATCCTCGTTAATCATGGCATTGCCGCCGTACTTTACCACGATGGTCTTGCCATAAAATTCCTGAATATACGGCAGTGCCTCAATGAGGGTGCCTGCCTTTTTTTCAGCATGCTTCATTATCGCCATAATCTATACCTCATCATCACAATATAGGCACACATTGCATGTACACAAATATGAAATGTATCTAAATATGCAATGTATATAAATATGCCTCATTATGCACATATATCAGGTGTGATACTCACCGTTGATCTTCACATACTCATAGGAGAAATCGCAGCTCCATACAGTAGCCTTAGCATCTCCCATGCCCATCTCCACATCAATCACAATATCATGCTCTGCCATAACCTTGTGAATGTCTTCTTCCTTGAACTCTGCCCCCAGGCCGTTGGCATAGACAGGAATGCCGCCAAACTTGATGACGGTCTTTTCCGGCACCATCGGAATGCCTGCATAGCCTACTGCGCAGATAACGCGTCCCCAGTTCGGGTCCTCGCCGAAGAAGGCAGTCTTTACCAGCGGAGACTTGGCAATGCTCATAGCAACGGTCTTGGCATCCTCAAAGGTCTTGGTGCCACTTACGTTGATGGTCAGGAACTTGGTTGCGCCCTCGCCATCAGCCGCAATCCGCTTGGACAGCTCCTGGCAGATTTCCTTCAGGGTAGCGTAGAACTTGTCATACTCAGGGGAGCCCTCCGTGATTTCCGGGGCACCGGACTCACCGTTTGCCAGCACCAGCACGGTATCATTGGTGCTCATGTCGCCATCAACGGAAATCATGTTGAAGGAAACCTCCACAATGTCAGAGAGGGCCTTCTGCATCAGCTGGCTGGAAATATTGGCATCGGTGGTGATGTAGCAGAGCATGGTAGCCATATTCGGCTGAATCATGCCGGAACCCTTGGCGATGGCACCGAAGCGTACAGCCTTGCCGCCAATCTCCACCTCACAGGAGCAGGCCTTGGAGTAAGTATCTGTCGTAATAATGGCGTTGCCTGCATTCTTGCTGCCATCCTCGGACAGCTCCGCAGCAGCAGCCTTAATACCTGCTTCCAGCTTGTTCATCGGCAGGTTCACGCCAATGATGCCGGTAGAGCCTACCAGCACTTCCTCGGCAGCACAGCCTACCTCGGCAGCTGCCAGAGCCGCCATCTTCCTTGCGTTGGCAATGCCTGCCTCGCCGGTGCAGGCATTGGCGCAGCCGGCATTGGCAACGATGGCATGAGCCTTGCCGCCCTTCACAACCTCACGGGAAACAATGACAGGAGCCGCAGCCACTGCATTCTTGGTGAATACACCTGCCACAGCTGCTTCTTTCTCCGTATAAATCAGCGCCAAATCAAGATTGCCGCTCTTTTTAATGCCAGCCTTGACACCGGCAGCCTTGAACCCCTTTGGAAAGGTTACACCGGCAGCCGCATTCTTTTCACTAAACATATCCGTTCCTCCTACACTATCTACACTATTTACACCATCAAAATTATCAATAGTTTATTTTATCAAAATTATTACAAATTTACATCAAGGATATACAGGCACCATATCCAGCCCCAGCTTTTCATCAAAGCCGCTGGCGATATTGAAGTTCTGCACAGCCTGACCTGCCGCGCCCTTCACCAGATTATCAATGGCAGACAGCACAATCACCCTGCCGGTACGCTGGTCAATATGCCAGCCTAGGTCACAGAAGTTAGAGCCCCGCACATTCTTGGTGGCAGGATAGCCCCCCAGGCCAATCAAGCGGACGAAATACTCCTTGCCATACATCATTTCATAGGCGGCAGTAACCATATCGGCAGTTACCCCCTCCTTCAGCTTGGCATAGCAGGTGCTCAGGATGCCCCTGGACATAGGCACAAGATGAGGCGTGAAGTTCAGCACCGTTTCCTCCCCGGACAAATCGGCAATAGCCTGCTCAATCTCAGGGGTATGGCGATGGGTTGCCACCCCATAAGCCTTGAAGCTGTCATAAAGCTCAGGGAAGTGGTTGGCCTGCTTGGCGGAACGGCCAGCCCCGGACACGCCGGACTTGGCATCAACCACGATGGTGCCCACCTCAATCAGATGGTGCTTGGCAAGAGGTGCCAGCGCCAAGATGCTGGCTGTGGTGTAGCAGCCTGCGTTGCCGATAATCTTGGCATCCTTGATCTGCTCCCGGTAAAGCTCCGCCAGGCCATAGACACGAGGAGCATCCTTGTGGATGTGCGGCACCTTGTACCATTCCTCATATACATCAGTATTAGTAAATCTATAATCCGCGCCCAGGTCAATAATGCGGACAGGCATATTCTCCAGGGCCTTGCCCACCTTCATGGCATGGCCGTGAGGCAGGCCGATGAAAACAAAATCGCTGTCCTGGCCGATAACCTCAATATCCTTCATACTCATGAGCTTCTGGTCATAAATGCCCTTCAGATGTGGATAAATATCAGAAATGGCTTCCCCGGCATGGCTCTCAGAAGTGATGTGCACCACCTCCGCCTCTGGATGATTATGCAAAATACGCAGCAATTCCGCACCAGCATAACCAGTCGCGCCAATAATACTAACTTTTTTCAT
Organism: Selenomonadaceae bacterium; assembly: GCA_022786545.1. GTDB lineage: Bacteria > Bacillota > Negativicutes > Selenomonadales > Selenomonadaceae > Anaerovibrio. The sequence goes on along the minus strand of JALFXV010000030.1, from coordinate 14,128 downwards.
TATCCGACTCCCCCTTTAGATTTTATAATTATACAGCTTTTGTGCATATTATGCAACACCCTGCGCCAAAATATGCAACTAAATTTCCCAAAATGCCGGAATTGCGATATAATATATGCAACAATACTTCATTTTACATCATAACCAATATATATTCAAGGCAAAGGACATTATTATGTTGATAAAAAAAATAAAAGCTTTCATTAAATGGACATTCCTGCTGGCAGCAGTCTTCTGCCTCTCCTTCCTGATAGCAGGGGGAGCAAACTTTTACCTGTCTGACAACGAAATGTTTGCCCAAGTACAAAACACCACCAGAAATATCAGTACGAAAATTGGTGACGGCATCGAAAATATCGATGCTGAGGACATCAAGTCCCAGCTGAGCAGGCTGAACTCCGGGGAAACTGACAAAGACAGCAGCATCGAAGAAGTAGAAGCACTGATGGAGGACGATGACAGCGGCCAGGCAAAAGCGGCACAGCCTGCCCAAAAGCATCCTGAAAAACAGGCTGAAACCACAGACAGTGACATGCCATCTGACGGCCAGCCCTCTAGCCTGGACAGGATAAGCCGCACCATCTTCCTCAAAAAAGCCGTCCAGGCCCGCACCCGGCAGGCAGATTATGTCAGGCTGCAGGACATACCGGAATCCCTGCAGCAGGCAGTTATAGCCGTGGAGGACAGGAAGTTTTACAATCACTGGGGCTTTGACATGGAAGGCATTTTCCGCGCCTCCCTGGTCAACCTGCAATATGGCGAAGTAAAGGAAGGTGCCAGCACCATTACCCAGCAGCTGGTGAAGAACCTGTTTCTCAGCCAGGAACAGACTATGGGCAGGAAAGCGGAGGAATTTATCCTGGCGATGGATATGGAGCTGAACTATTCAAAGGAAGAAATCCTTGAACTTTACCTGAACTCCATTTATTTCGGCTCCGGCTACTACGGCATCGGGCAGGCGGCAGAAGGATACTTCGGCAAGGAGCCTGCCAGGCTGGCACTGCCGGAGGCCGCCATGCTGGCAGGCATCCCCAACGCCCCGTCCCTCTACTCCCCATACGTTGACTTCATGCTGGCCAAAAAACGCCAATTCGTGGTCCTGGATGCTATGGTAGCTGCCGGTTTTCTCCGGGAAAATGTAGCCGAGGACGCCAAAATCAAACCTATCTACCTGGCACACTAAATATCCAAACACTGAAATAATGCACTAATAGCCCAATAAAAAACTGCTGCATCTGAGGAACATTCCTCAAATGCAGCAGTTTTTTATTTTATCAATTACTTATTCTTTGCAGCTTCCTTTTCAGCCTTCTTAGCGGCATCCCTCTCCATCTTCAGGATGGCCTTGGCTTCCTTTTCCTTGTCTTCCTCTACCTTGTTCTGTGCCTTGATGAAATCAGTGTAAAAATCCTTGGCAATCTCGGTATAGAGCAGGGTATCACGAACAGCGGACTTAGGTGCCAGCTTCCTGTAGGCGTAGATTACCTTGCTGGTATTAGCATCATACACATCAAAGAAAACATTCAGGCGGGTGCCGTCATTGGCACTGGTGCCGTTGGAAACAGTTACCACCACATAGGCATCCGCATATTTGCCGATGGCATCCTTGTACTCAGCAAAGGCTTTCTTCCTGTCCAGGCGCAGAATATCTACATGCTTGGCTACCTTAATATTCTGGCAGACCTCACGATAAGAAATATAATTCAGCACGCCCTTCTTATCAGCCAGCGTACCCTCCATCAAAATCTCCGGCAAATCCTCAACATCAGGCTCCCCCTCAGTCTTTGGCCCATTATAAATCGGTGCCGCAATCGCCAAAGTCTTGATTTTCAGCATGCCATCCTGGTTATAAACCCTGTCTTCACTGACGCCGGTTCCCCCCAGCAGGCCGCCGGCAAAAGCACTCTGGCTGCCCAGCACCAGAATGCAAAGCATCAACAAAAGCTGTAAACATTTCTTCATTGGAAACATCCTCCCTGACTTGTAACATTTTCAATTACTTATATACTTTATTACAAAATCAGGAAAATGTCCATTAAAATTAAATTATAATCCTGGCTTTCTTGATGAATAAGACCCGCGCCGCAGCACCACTTTATCAACCGCTCCATTTTAGTCCGCCCGGCTGGCTCACTTGCCAAAAATCTCCTTGGTCAGCCGCAGGCCCGTTTTGGTAGTGGCAAGGCCCCCCTCGGCTGTTTCCTTGATAGAGCTTGGCATGGAACGGCCTATGCGGTTCATGGCATCAATGACATCATCCACCGGAATGACGGATTTTATCCCGGCCATAGCCATATCCGCCGCCACCATAGCATGCACCGCAATAAAGCCGTTGCGCTTCACGCAGGGCACTTCTACCAGCCCTGCCACCGGGTCACAGGCCAGCCCCAGCAGGTTCTTGATGGCCAGTGCCACAGCATTCCCTGCCATCTCCGGCGTCCCGCCTGCCAGCTGCACCAGCGCACCTGCCGCCATCCCGGCAGCCGTGCCACATTCCGCCTGGCAGCCGCCGTAAGCACCGGCTATAGAGGCATTGGCTTCCACCACCATGCCGATGCCTGACGCCGTAAAGAGGGCATCCACAATCTCATCGATATTGTTGCCATTTTTTTCTGCCGCAGCATAGATAGCGGCAGGCACGATACCGCAGGAACCTGCCGTAGGGCATGCCACAATCCTGCCCATGACCGCATTGACCTCGCTGACGCCTACGGCACTGGCGGCAACGGACAGCACCGCCTCCCCGGTATAGCCATGCTGGCGGTAGGCATAGAGCTTCACCGCATCGCCGCCGGTCAGGCCACTGACAGACTTCTCATGATTAGTCAGACCCCGCTTCAGGGATTCCTCCATGACCTGCCAGTTTTTCAGCATCATGGCACGCTGCTTTTCCTCCGCCACAAAGTTATTTTCCATTTCCCACTGAATGACAATCTGGCTAATAGGGCAATTTGCCTTCTGCGCCAGCTCCACCAGCTCCGCAATCGAATTAAAGCTAATCATAAAAGCCTGTCACTCCCTTCCCCGGATGGACGGTATGGCAAATGCCTTGATAATCTCCGGCACCGCGCTGCAATCCTCAATCATCTCGCCGGTCAGTTCATCATCCGTCTCCAGAATCATCATGGCCTCCTGCCCCCGGTTCTTCCGTGACAGCTTCATGTAGGCAATATTGATGCCGTACCTGGCAATAATCGTGGTAATCTTGTTGACCACCCCCGGCCTGTCACGATGCACCACCACCAGGGCCGGATACTTGCCTGTCAGATGCACCTCAAAATCGCCAATCTGGGAAATGCGGATGTTGCCGCCGCCAATGGAGGCTCCCTCCACCCGCACTGTCCGCCCCGTTTCCCCGGTCAACATCAGCACTGCCGTATTGGGATGCGCCTCCGGTATGTCCACAGGGCTGAAGGAATACTCTATCCCCCTGTCACGGGCAATCTCCAGCGCATCCCTCAGACGCTCATCCTCCGGCTCAAAGCCCATAATCCCCCCCAGCAGTGCCTTATCCGTGCCATGCCCCCTGTATGTCTGGGCAAAGGAGCCGTGCAGCAGTATCTCCGCCTTCACCACCCGTTCCCCCAGTATCTTGCCAGCCATCAGCCCCAGCCTTGCCGCACCTGCCGTATGGGAGCTGGAAGGGCCTATCATCACCGGCCCCACAATATCAAACACCCCTCGCATAACTTTCCTCCTTCACTAGCATCGTTTGCATTTAACAATCCTTTTCCTGCAAGCATCTTTTATCATTCTCATCATATTTTTTATGCTCTTTTATTTTACAAATTTTCAAACGAACCACATATATGCCTGCTAATATTATACCAAAAAAGGAGCTGCCACACAGCTAAAACTGCATGATAGCTCCCTTGCCAAAACAATATTTACAAAATAATCTGCACCTGTGCTTACTTAATCAGCCCATGATTAGCCAGTGCTGCACGCAGCTGTGCCTCATGCTCCGGCTCCATCTCGGTCAGCGGCAGGCGCAGAGGACCTGCAGCATAGCCCAGCATCCGCATGGCAACCTTGACAGGAATCGGATTTACCTCGCAGAACAGCGCACCAATCAGGTCAATGGCGCCAATCTGCAAATCGGCAGCTTCCTTCACCTTGCCATCAAAATACAGCTGGCAGATGTCATGAGTCATCCGCGGTGCCACGTTGGACAGCACGGAAATAACACCGCTGCCCCCCAGGGACAGAATCGGCACAATCTGGTCATCGTTGCCGGAGTACACAGCCAAAGCATCGCCGCAGGCATGACGGATTTTGGCCACGGCACTCAAATCGCCGCTGGCTTCCTTCACTGCCACAATGCGCGGATGCTTTGCCAGCTCCGCAAAGGTAGGCACCTGGATATTGACACCCGTCCGGGATGGTACGTTGTACAAAATCAGCGGAATGTTCACCGCATCAGCAATAGTGGTGAAATGCTTCACCAGGCCCTTCTGGGTGCACTTGTTATAGTACGGAGTAACCACCAGCAGGGCATCAGCCCCTACCGCCTCCGCATACTGGGAAAGCTGCACTGCATAAGCCGTCTCGTTGGAGCCGGTGCCTGCAATCACAGGAATCCTGCCGGCAACCTTCTCCACGGCATACTTAATAGCGGCCTTGTGCTCCTCGTCAGTCATAGTTGCCGACTCGCCGGTAGTGCCGGTGATAATAATCGCATCCGTGCCGCCTGCAATCTGGTCCTCAATAATCCGTCCCAGCTCATCAAAATTTATGCCATCCTCAGTAAAAGGCGTAATAATCGCTACGCCTGCACCCCTGAAAATTGTCTCCTTCAAAAGAAACCCTCCCGTCAAAATATGTTCCTTTTATTATTACATGCTAAATGCCGAAAGTCAAGACAAATTGCCCCGTTCTGCCCCCAATCCCCAAAACAGGAACCAGGGGCACACATACACGGCAGCCTTACTCCAGCACATTGGTCAGCCTGCCGAAAAGTTCCTCGTTTTCCTTAATTACAGTGCCATTACCAAATACGCAGAGATTATTCTCCTGCATGCAGTCATCAATGGCAGGAGCCAGGGCGCGGATATCCTCCACAGTAGTCTGCAAAAGCTCCCGCCTGCTCTTACAGCGGGACTCATAGGTTATGCCGCGGAAATACATGCGCTGTGCCGTAATCCCCAGCAGGCGCGGCGTCAGAGGCGTATCAATGCCGCTGATTGCACCGATGATGTACTTCACCATCTCCCGTTCTGAAGCCTCAAAATTCCTGATAAACTCAGCCGTTTCGTCAAACACTGCCACGGTTTCCGCCAGATTAGGGTCACGATAGGATACGAACATCATATCGCCATCGATATTGAACCTGGTCATGGCGCCATAGGCTCCCCCCTGCACCCGGATTTTTATCCAGAAATACTCGTACTTCAAAAGCATCTCCAGCACCCGATAGGAGCCGGTCAGTTCATAGCCCAGCCTGTACAGGTTGGCTCCCTTGGCCACATACTGCACCTGGCTGGAAGACATCAGCCCTTCCTGCTGCGGGGCTGGCTGGAAGGTATATGCAACAGTTTCCGCCCTGTCAGCCTCAGTATTTTCCCGCAACTTTGCCAATAAAGGCTTCATGCCTTCAGCAAAGGCATCATAGTTGCTTTCCTCTATGGTCACGCCGATAGTCAGCCGCTTTGTGCTGAACAGCAGGCCCATAACCTTTGCCAGCTTGCCGCAGAAATCATCTGCATTGGCCTCAAACTCATCCGTCAGTGCCTTCAGGAGAGGATAGGAGGACAGTTCTCCCTGCTCCTCATAGGCACCAGAAGCAGAAATGAAGGAATTAAGCCTTGCCAGCGCCACCTGCACAGGAGATTGCAGCATTTCCAGCTCAAACTCGGAGCGATTCTGCTGCATGAGTTCCAGGAGGCGTTTCTTATCCTCAAAATTCGTCTCATTCAGCAGCTCGCCAATAATCTCCGCCAGTTCCGGCAGCTCCCGCATAAATGCCTTGGCTGACACCCTGAAAATCGGCTGCAGGGAATCAGCCACCCCGTCCAAGGTCGGATTGTCCAGGCTGAAGTTGATGCCGCCAGTGTGCATATTTACCCTGTTGGTCATATCCTCGTAGCTGCTGCTTTCCGTATCCACCAGCCCGATGATATCCGAGAACAGGTAAGCATACGGCACCAGCTCCTGCGGTATCACATCCGCCCGGAAATACAGGTTCAGATAGACAATACCATTGGTCTCAGCCGGGGTATACAGCACCTTTACGCCCTCTATCTGCCGTTCCTCCAGCGGAATCCGCTTAGGCTCCGGGTTGATGTCCTCAAGCTTCAGCAGCGGAATAGTCGCCAGTGCCTCAGGGGAGTCCGGCGTCTGCTGGCGCAGCTTCAAACGGGCAGTATTTTCAATCACCGCCTGAATTTCCACCTCGGACATGGCAGCCTTCTTTGCCGCCAGCTTCTCTGCCAACTCAGCATCCTGCTTGGCTGCCAGCTCCCTGTCAGGCTTCATCACCACGGACACGGCAAAATTGTTTTCCAGAAAATACTTTTTCAAAAGCTGCTCATAGTAGTCAGTGTCAAGCTTGCTGCGCAAATCCTGCAAATCCGCCTCATAGCGGAGCTTTTCCAGCGGGTCTTTATCATAGAGCCAGTTGGTCATCAGCATGATGTTGTAAATCAGCCCCTTAGGATAGGAACCGAAATCCGCTTCCCGCAGCTGGAACTCCATGAGATTGAGGGCAGCCTCCAGGATAGTCCTGTCAATGCCCTTCTCCACCAGCTCCGTCAGCGTATCACGGATAACCTGCCGGAACCTGTCTGCCCTGTCAGCCTCCGCCCCATTTACCGTAATGGAAAGATACGGCTGCAGCACATTGGTCTCAAAATGGGAAGATACATCCATGCCAAGCCCTGCATCAATCAGTGCCTTTCTGAGGGGAGCCGCCGGTGTCTTCAGAAGGGCCTGCTCCAAAAGCCCGATGGCATTAATCAGCTCATGGTCGCCAGCCTGTGCCATCACCAGATTGTAGCTCAGGAAGGTTCTGCTGTCCTCCGGCTCCTCTGCCCCGATAGGATACTCACCCTCGATATGCTTTATCTGGTCAAAGGCAGCCTGCAGCGGAATGGCAGAATCCACCTCCACAATATCAAAATGACTGAGATACTCCCTGTCAATAAATTCCAGCTGCGCCTCAATGTCCATATCACCATACAGGTAAATATAGCTGTTGGCAGGAGAGTAATACTTCCTGTGGAACTCAATAAACTGCTCATAGGTGAGATTCGGGATTGCCTTGGGATTACCCCCGGACTCGCAGGCATAGGTATTATCCGGGAACAGCTCCCGCATCACCTGATTTTCCAGCAAATCCTCCGGGGAGGACAGCGCCCCCTTCATCTCATTATAAACCACGCCACTGTATTTCAGCGGTTCCTCCGGGCTCTCGATCTCATAATGCCAGCCCTCCTGCATGAGAATTTCCTCATTATCGTAGATGGAAGGATAGAAAACCGCATCCAGGTACACATCCATCAGGTTGTGAAAATCCTTGTCGTTGCAGCTTGCCACCGGGTACATGGTCTTGTCCGGGTAGGTCATGGCATTGAGAAAGGTATTCAATGACCCCTTCACCAGCTCCACAAAAGGCTCCTTCAGCGGAAATTTGCGGGAGCCGCACAGGGTCGAGTGCTCAATAATGTGCGGCACACCCGTATCATCCGCTGGCGGTGTGCGGAAAGAAATGGAAAACACCTTGTTGTCATCGGTATTTTTCAGATACAAAAGCCGCGCCCCGCTTTTCACATGCTGAAACTCAAAAGCCTCAGAAGCCGCTTCCTTCACCTGCTCCTGCCGCAGCAGCCTGAAACCATGTATAATATCATTTACCTGCATAAATCAATCCCCTTTGGTACTATCAAATAACACTTTGTTAAAAATTCGCTTCCTGATTTACCTGCTGGTCTGACTTCCCCAGCACCCAGCCCAAGGTTTTCAGCTCCGAGTAAATCATCACCTTCTGCTCACGAAATTCCGCACTGCAATTTCTGAACTGCTTGTATTTCTGGCAGCACTGCTGATACCGGGCATGAATCTCCGGCATACTGCGCATCTTCGCCCCCATCTCAGGAGTGTAGCCTGTACTAATCTTAGCCATATCTATCTCATCCTTTCCTCTGCAAAACTATTACCTACTATTCTACTACAAAATCCTTGACAGGGCAAAGTTATGCAAATAAAAAGGCATACCAATTATGACAATCGATACGCCCTCAGTGCCATACTCTGGCAAAACCTGCAGCAAATTGAATTCTAAGGCATCCCTGTATTCGCCTCTATAACTATGACATTTTGCTAACAGAGGAAAATATGGTATAATAAAATTGCTTAATTGTGAAAATGCGGTTATCCTGGATGCCAAGCTTTCAGCCTATGCCTTGAACCATGAGCATCACAGATGCCAATGAAAAACAACTCGTGTCATCACTGCTTGGATTATTGGGGATGATGGTGTTCCAAGACTTAGTGAAATGAGGTGCAGTTTGGATTTACAGCTGTTTGCAGTCAATTACAAGGATTACACGGATAAAGCATTGAACAGATGCCGGAGCAAGACGGTCAAGCAAATTGAAAACCATCTTGAAAAAGTCGCTAATCCGTTGAGCTATATTAGTGACGATAATCCGCAAAAACACAACTCAAGATATGTAGACGGATTACAAGAGCATTGGCGCAAAGAGATAAACAATTTTAGAAACCAGCTGGCATACATAGATGCAGAAATAGAGAGGAGGAGCAATCATGATGAAGCTATCGAATGATGTTACCAGAGATATGCTATTTGATGTCGTGCAGGAGTTTTTGGGCGATTTGGAAAAAGAGCAGAAAGAGGCCACTGAAAAATACAAGAATAATCCAAGCAATCTGTTTGACCACGATGTTTCTCTTGTCTATCAGATAGCAGGCGATATGCTCAAGAGCAGACTTGATACCATCTGTGAATAAGATTTTTTAGCACTTGCGGTAACGCGGGTGCTTTTCTTATGACTATTCATCTGTTATGCATTAATCAACACGTCCTAGTCTCCCATAAATTTCTGAGCAATACTCATAATCACATACACCACACCGGAAGCAATCAAGGGACCTACCGGAACTCCCTTGAAGAAAAATACGCCTATCATAGTACCTATAATCAATGCTGTTGCCACCTCCGGCGATGCCTTCATGTAGCCTACGCCCAGATAGCCAAAAATGGCAACCCCTGCTCCTACAATCAGGGAAACAATGCCTGCCGGACTCTGAAAGCAGTGCCAAATATTTTCCAAGGTAATCTTGCCTGTGGCAATAGGCACGAAGATAGCTGCCGTCAAAAGGACAATCCCCCATCTTATCCCTTTATCTCCCAGGATATCGATTAGCTGATTTAATCCCAGCAGCTTCAAAATTATAACCGCTCCGGCAGCATAAGCCACTGACATATTATGACCAACTATACTGCACAGCAAAATTGCCAGCATGATTATATATTCCTGCCCCACGACAAACTCATCCTCCATTCATTTGCCAAACTATTACCTGATATTTTGCTACAAAATAAGTTACACTGCATCATCCTGCACAAGGGCGTTCCTGCTAAAAGAATCAATAATATTCCAAATCTCCTCTATCTGCGGCATCTCAAACATATCATACATTGACTTTGGCTTGTCAAAAGGTGCATGGTCAAAAACATCACCTGTCTTTACATACCCATTTACCCGTACATACTCCACCAATTTGTCAACAAAGACAATCTGATTTTGGTTAAGCCTTTGACTGTTAATAAAATCGGCAAAGGCTTCATGAACAGACTCTTTATCCATCCCTGCAATATTGCGGATGAGTATTCCCAAAGGCGTTGCCCCAAATTCCTTTTTATAATCATCCTCACTGCCCAGCTGCCGCAAAAAAACATTCTCCAAATCAGCCAGTTCAACATCCGTGATAGGCTTGTTATGGGTCAGCTTGAAAATCGCCAGGCTTTCCCTGTTCGCCTCAATATACTGATTGACTTTCTTTTTGTAATTCACAAAGGTTTCTTCCTGAGGCAACGCCTCTCCTTCTTTCGCCTCCAAAACAGGATCTGTGAGAACTGTCTTGATGATTTTCATTCTCCTGCCATCGTATAAAAGCTGTATAATATCACGAAGCTGTTTTCTCGTATGCTCAAAAAGCAGTATATCATTGGCATCCCAGTATTCATCAGACTGCACTGCCTTAATTTCCGGCAACTTATTTTTGATCTGAGGAATTACCGACTTGGCTAGCAGCATGTCAGCCGTTTTAATCAGCTGCTTCCTTGCAGATTTAAAGGAACTGTGCTTTCCGATAAGTGCCAGCATCATACCATACATGAAATTATCAAAACGCTTGGCAAATTCATCCTGCTCATCATTATATACCAGTGGTGCTAACTCTTTACACAGCTCGCCCTTGTCATCATCACTAATGCAGGCAAAAGCATCTACATTATTATATTTATCTACATATCTGCGTTTCAGGCGCACAACAACAGACTGCCTGTTCAACACCTGAATTTGGCTAACAATAATCCCAATCAGCTCATCCCGAAACTGCTGGTATTTTTCCTCAGCAAAAACCGGCTCCTGCAATTCCTTGATTAGTCGCACCTGTTTTATAAAAATACTTTCTGTCAGAGACTGCACCATTCCATTTTCAAAACCATTTTTATGGGTTCTGAAAAAATCAAAATTCTGCCCATAATCAAAAATAAGAAAATATTTCTTATCAGCATATTCACCGTTTTGAATATCTACGCAATTTAAATCCTTGCAAAGCCGCGTCCCCCTGCCAATCATCTGCCAAAACTTGCTTTTACTCCGAACCTTCTTAAAGAACACCAAATTTACTGCTTCTGGAACATCAATGCCTGTATCCATCATATCAACTGATACGGCTATGAAGGGATTTTTGTCAGCAATTTTAAAATCATCAATAACAGTCTGGGCATAATCATCTGAACACACTACACAGGAAGCAAAATGTCCGGCATACTGAGGGTACAAGGCATCAAAGCGTTCCACAATATACCTGGCATGCTCCTTGGTAGCAGCAAATATGATACTTTTACCAAGCTTGTCACCACCATTGATTTTAATGCCTCTGTTCATTAAATCAGTGATAACCCTGTCCACAGTCCCCTTGTTGAATACTCGCTTATTTATAAGGCTTTCGGATATGTATGCCGGTACAACATCATCCTCTGCAAAATCTTCCTCGTAACGCTGTTTTTCTTCATCTGATAATTCATCATATTTTATGCCTTCGCACACAAATTTAGTCTTGACTTCATAATTGTAGTAAGGCACAAGATACCCTTCCTCTACAGCAGTTTCATACTCATAAGCAAAGGTAGGCACATCATCCTCCAACTGAAAAAAATCATACGTATTCGTGTCCACATCTGTCTTAGGCGTAGCTGTTAAACCTACCAGCACGGCATCAAAATAATCAAAAATGACCTTGTACTTTTTAAAGATACTGCGATGAGCCTCATCGATGATAATCAAATCAAAATGAGCAGGAGTGTATAAAATGCTGCCATCCTTGGATTTAGTATCATCTATCGCCCCCAATATGGTCGGATAAGTGGAAAATACTATCCTGGCGTTATAATCCTGCTTATTCTCACATAAATTGCACAGTGACATCTTCGGCAGATAATCCTTGAATGCATCCCTTGCCTGCTTGACCAATGCCCTGCGGTCAGCCAAAAATAAGATATTAGTAACATTGCCAGACCTAGACAAAACATCCACCAAACCTGCCGCTGTCCGTGTCTTGCCTGTCCCGGTAGCCATCACCAAGAGATGTCGCCTAACCTTTTTCCTCAAGCCATCACATACGGAACGAATAGCTTCCATCTGGTATTTTCGCCCGCTAATCTCACGATTTATTTCATACATGCCGGAATCTTTAGCAAACGAGCGGCGATTCATCAATTTTTCCAAATCTTCCTTGCTAAAAACAGAACTTACCAGCCTGTCAGGCATGGATTTATCATCCCAAAAATATGTCTCAAAACCATTCGTATAAAAAATAAATGGTCTGCGCCCAAATTTGCGCTCTACGCAGTCCGCATACAACTCAGCCTGAATCTTGCCTTTTTTCGCATCCAGAGAAGTTCTCTTTGCCTCTACCACAGCCAATGGCTTGCCATCATCACCAAAAAGCAGATAATCTATGTACCCCTTCTGCCCCAGCACACCAGTCATATCATTGACTTCATATTCCTCAGATACGTTATAGCCATCTGTCCCCTTGAATTTCCAGCCCATCAATTTTAAATCCAGGTCAATATAGCGTTTGCGAGTTTCATACTCAGAAATTTCTTCCGGATTAAAGCTTCGCTGTTCAGTATGTACAGCCTTGGCAGCTGCCAATTCGGCAGCCATTGCAGCCAGCTGCTTTTCCATATCCTTCAGCTTTTCATCCTTTATTGCCAGCAGGCTTTCCTGCTTTTTGATTTTATCCACATCAAGCTGCAAACGCCTCTTGGGAATTAACTTCTCATCAAAAAAACGCTCATCATCACTGCCATAGCAATAATTAATCCATTGAATAAACTCAAACAATCCTTTTAGGCTGAAAATTACTTCTTCTGAACGTACATTTTTCTCCGTATGCACAGCAAGATTGCCTAATTTAATAATATAAGGCAACTTTACCCAGGTTCTTTCATCCACGGCATCTTTAAAGGATGGCTCATGTATAAGGGATTGCAGGTTATCCCTATATGGCATTTCAATGGTTTTATCTGCGGCATACACCCACTTGACAGCTAATTCCAGTGCCTTGCGGCAGCCAATAGCACACATGGCAGGACTGGTAGCATATACTTTTTCTGCCTCTATAGCTGCTGCTGCAAACATTTTGAAATTTGTTAAACCTGCCAAAAATGCAAAATTAGACATGATGTCATCCCCTTGCCAAATGATACTGCTATTCTGATATTATTTGAACAAAATAATGAAATAAAAAATTTAACGGATAAAAGCTAAACTATATCCTCATTGCTCTTATCAAGTTTTATTGTACCATTTTATGACTTTAGTTGCATTATTTTTGAGAATCTTGTGGATGAAATTTGCCATTTTGCAAGTTTCTGCACTGGCAAATTACAATTTTTTAGTGTCAAAAGTGGCAAGTTGCAGCATAGCAACTGGCAAATTGTAAATAGCAAATAGTAAACGGCAACTGTACCAATGGGTGGAGGAGCAATGCCAATGCAGGCACGCTCGCGCTACTATCCACGCCTAGCGGATGCTAAGCTCTTGCTGCGCCTACGGCTTGCAAATCGCTAAGCACCGAGGCGCGTCTCAGTGCCTTGCATTGGCACCGCCCCATCCACCCATCACTTATCTGCTCATAGTGACAGTTATACAATAGCGTTCATATATACTTAGTATCTAACTTATAAATGTGAGGTTATCAGCATGAAATATAAATTGGGAGAAATCTGCAAAATTGTATCTGGCACTACACCTAAAACAAGTATTGCCGAATATTGGGATGGGGATATAAAATGGCTTACTCCTGCTGAAATAAAGGATGATTCATATACTATATATGACACTTTTAGAAAAATAACTTTATTAGGAAAAGAAAAAAGTGGTTTAAATTTATTTCCAAAAGGAACTGTTATTTTATCTTCTAGAGCTCCTATCGGTAAAGTGGCTATAGCAGGTTGTGATATGTGTTGCAATCAAGGTTTCAAAAATCTTATATGTTCAGAAAAAGTATATAATAAATATTTATACTGGTTTTTGAAAACAAAAAAAGACTATTTAAATTCTTTGGGACGCGGTGCCACTTTTAAAGAAATATCCAAACAGATAGTGTCAGAAATAATAATCGATTTGCCATCTTATAATGAACAAGGAAAAATAGTTGATAAGCTTGAACGATTGCAAAAAATAGTCGCAATAAGAAAAAAACAGTTGCTACAGTTAGATAAATTAACTAAAGCCTTGTTTGCCGAGATGTTTGGAACATTTCCTAAAAATGAGAAAAACTTTCGGAGATGTAAGATAGGAGATATCGTAGATGAAGTTAAATATGGCTCAAGTCGTAAGGCATCTGAAAACAATAGTGGTAAATATCC
>JALFXV010000013.1 GCA_022786545.1 Selenomonadaceae bacterium | reverse complement strand
CTAGGAGCGCGAGCGTGTTTTCTATGGGTAGCTGTCCCGCTCAGCCCATTTTTAGTCTGAACAGAGTCCACGAACTACCAAACTATTTCAGTCAGTATATGCTCGTAGTTACAAACAAGCACTACGACAAACTGAAATTTTTAATTATAGTGAGCATTTTCGGCAAATTTTTCTCATGCAAGTATACAGGATTTATATGCTGCTTGCTATATTGCCAATAAGTGCCAGCAGTCTTCTGAATCAAAAAATCTGTAAAAAATCGCTCCCAGCTGATGTATGCCCTGCTATCAATGTAGTTCTCGGGGGCTTCCAGCACCTTGGCAACATCATTCCCTTCAGAAAAATGTGCCTTTAACAGCAGCCATTCAAACGATTCCGGTAAAAACAGGTATATCTTCCTGCCATCCTCAATCAAATGATAAATCCTTTCTATTTCCGCCCCAAAAGCTGCGCCATCAGCAACCACAATGCAGACCTTCTCACTAGAAGCCAGCAATAACCTGTACACGTTAGATTTTCCATGAGCCGAGACGCACTGATATTTATTTCCATACACCGCCTCAAAAAACTCAAAGCCCGATTTGCTATCTTCGATTACCATGACAGCGGAACCTGAACTATACTCCTGTTTATCCGCCTCATACAACGGATAAAATTCATTATAAATCTGCTTGAAGCCGGCATATTTCTGTGAAATTCTGATGCCATAAATTTCCTGGACACTGTATGGCAGGTTAGGCAGATTGTATCTGGTAATAATGACAAAATAATTATCCGATGCCCCAACAGCGGCAGCAAACTCATCACTGCCAATAAATTTCTCTCCCTCATCTATAAAGACTATACTATCACTAATCGACTGCAAATTGACCTGCCAGCGAATACTATCCAGCACAACGCATTTTTTTGCACAATTCACAGTTATGCCGCTGGCAACGCCATTTTTCTCATAATTTGACAACATTCCTATCAAAGTGGTTTTGCCGGTGGCACTATCTCCCCTGACCACAGTGATATTCCGCCGTATGTCAAATTCAAACCGCAATCTTTTGTTGAAAATAGTAACCCTGTATTGACCTTTCATTTTCTTCCCCTATATAGACCACGCAATGTTCACCAGCAAATCAGATAAAATTATAAATATTCTCCAGCCACTCATGACGATTGCGCACTATCTTGCCATTATTAAGAATTTCAATCTCAAAGGGACCTGCCCCAAAACGCATCCCATGATGCAGGGTAATGGTTATATCCTTATCTTCTGCCAGCTTTAATATCCATTTGGCGCAATTATCCCCACAGGCGGAGCCATTAAAAATATTTCCGCTGGTATCAAATGCCAGAAGCATCAGGGTTTTCACCCCGCCGGATAATTCCTTGGGCGTAATCGCCCCAAGCACCGGGCTGTCTATAACATGACTGCTGATGACGACAGATTTATCAACATCCGCAATCATGGCTTTTGCCAATTCATCAGTAATCCACTCATCCTCATATTGATTGTTAAAATACATATCAGGATTGTATATTTCATTCTCAAGTCCGCCCATGTACACCTTGAGCATATTCATCACCTCATACTGCCTGAAAACTCAAATCACTTTTAACTTTGCTTCCTTATATTTTACTATCTGTTTCGATATATGCAAAGTTTTTTATAGCCCCTGCAAAAAAAATCGCAGTACAGAAGCCCATAGCTTCCATACTGCGATAATTGCTATACTATATAAATGCCTTAAACAGGAAATCTATATGCTTGCGATATGCCTGTATCCTTATGCAACCGGGTTGCCGGAAGCATTCAAACGCGCCATAGCGCGGTGCAGGGCAGCCTCGGCCCGCTTGCCGTCCACAGGGCACTCAGCAGAGGAAGCACAGTTCTTGAACTCCTCCAGGCGCTTCTTGGCACGGTCATAAGCCTTCTGGGCCCTCAGCACGTCAATCTCCACAGGCAGCTCGGCAGCAGAAGCCAGCACGGTAATCTTCTCCGGCTGCACCTCCATAAAGCCGCCAGCTACGGCAATCAGGGACTCGGTACCGCCAATCTTGACACGCATGGCATGAGGCACCAGGCCTGTTACCAGCGGCGCATGATGAGGCAGGATGCCCAGCTCGCCAGCCGTAGAACGGACAATCAGCATATTTATATCAGCTGTGTAAACAACCTTGTCAGGAGATACAATCTCTAGCTTGATAGTAGCCATTGATTAGCCCTCCTTCTTCAGCTGCTCCGCCTTTGCAATAACTTCCTCGATGCCGCCCACCATGTAGAAGGCAGCCTCCGGCAGGTCATCATACTTGCCCTCGAGAATTTCCTTGAAGCCGCGGATGGTGTCACGCAGCTCTACATACTTACCAGGAGTGCCGGTAAATACCTCTGCTACGGCAAACGGCTGGGACAGGAAACGCTGAATCTTTCTGGCACGGGCAACGGTCAGCTTATCCTCATCGGACAGCTCCTCCATGCCCAGGATAGCGATGATGTCCTGCAGCTCCTTGTACTTCTGCAGCACAGCCTGCACGCCGCGGGCTACCTCATAGTGCTCCTGGCCGATAACATTCGGGTCCAGGATACGGGAGGTGGAATCCAGCGGGTCCACAGCAGGATAAATACCCAGCTCGGCAATCTGACGGGAAAGTACCGTGGTTGCATCCAGATGGGTAAATGTTCCGGCAGGTGCAGGGTCAGTCAGGTCATCCGCCGGCACATATACGGCCTGTACGGAAGTGATGGACCCCTTCTTGGTGGAAGTGATGCGCTCCTGCAAAGCACCGATATCGGTGGTCAGGGTAGGCTGATAACCTACTGCGGAAGGCATACGTCCCAGCAGTGCGGATACCTCGGAACCTGCCTGAATGAAACGGAAAATGTTATCGATGAACAGCAGCACGTCCTGGCCCTGTACATCGCGGAAATACTCAGCCATAGTCAGGCCGGTCAGTGCCACGCGCATACGGGCTCCTGGCGGCTCGTTCATCTGGCCGTATACCAGCGCGGTCTTGTCGATAACGCCGGACTCGGTCATCTCGGACCACAGGTCATTACCCTCACGGGTACGCTCGCCTACACCGGCAAATACGGAATAACCGCCGTGCTGGGTAGCGATGTTATGGATAAGCTCCATGATAAGTACGGTCTTGCCTACACCGGCACCGCCGAACAGACCGATTTTACCACCACGGGAGTACGGCGCAATCAGGTCAACGACCTTGATGCCGGTCTCCAGAATCTGGGTGGAAGTTTCCTGCTCATCGAACTTAGGAGCAGGACGATGAATCGGCCAGAACTCCTTGTTGCCCACAGGGGCAGGATTGTGGTCAACAGTCTGACCAAGAATATTAAATACTCGACCAAGGCAGGCGTCACCAACCGGCACCTTGATAGGCGCACCGGTATCCACAGCCTCCATACCGCGTGTAAGACCATCAGTAGAGCTCATGGCGATGCAGCGGGTAACGGAATCACCCAGATGCTGCATAACCTCTACTACCAAGTCAATATTCACATCGCCGGCTTTACCCTGGATTGTAACTGCATTGAGGATTTCCGGCAGCTGGCCTGCTGGAAATTCAATATCTACGACAGGTCCGATTACCTGTACGACTTTACCCTTTGCCAATGGTAAACCCCCTTATTTCAGTGCCTCAGCACCACCCACTATTTCAGTAATCTCGCGGGTAATGTTGGCCTGACGAACTTTGTTATAATGCAAATCAAGTTTTGCGATAAGCTCCTGCGCGTTGTCAGTAGCGTTGCTCATGGCGTTCATGCGGGAACTGAGCTCGCTAGCTGCTGACTGCAAAAGAGCGGCATAGATTGTAGTAACCAGATACTGCGGCAGCATGAAGCCCAGCACCTCGGCGGCACTTGGCTCATAGATGTACTCTGCATGGGTGCCGCCCTCCCCTGCCAAATCGCTGAAAGGCAGGAGCTTGACGGTTTCCGGCACGCAGCTGATAGCCGACACGAAACGGGTATATACCATGTAGATTTCCCTGACCTCGCCCGCAGTAAAGCGGTTAATCAGATCCAGGGCAATCTCCTTGGCATGCTCGTAGGAAGGACGCTCGCTGATGCCTGCATAGGACTTCACCACATCATAGCTGCGGTTCCTAAAGAAGGTATCTGTCTTGCGGCCTACGGCAACAATCTCCGTAGAGGCCTTATCCTCCACCTGTGCCACAGCCTCCTTGAAGGCGTTGCTGGCATAGGCGCCAGCCAGTCCCTTGTCAGAAGCCAGCACCAGGATGAGGCGCTTGCCCTCAGTACGCTTCTCCAGCAGCGGATGTGAAAAATCCCCGGCATTGGCGGCAATATCCGATACTACCTGTGCCATTTTATCTGCATAAGGCTTGTTGGCAACAGCCGCCTCCTTTGCGCGGCGCAAACGGGAGGTTGCTACCATGTTCATAGCATTTGTGATTTGCTGAATACTCTTTACGCTCTTGATACGACGGCGTATATCCTGTAAACTAGCCAAATAAAATCACCTCGCTGCCTTATGCCATTTTATATGTTACGGTTTCCTTAAATTCCTCAATAGACTTGGAAATAGCGGCCTCCAAAGCATCATCCAGCTTCTTCTGCTCCGCAATCTTCGCACCAATATCAGGATGCTCGTTGTGCATGAACTTGATATAGTCTGCCTGGAAGGTAACAACCTTCTCCACAGGAATATCGGTGAGGTAGCCACGGACAGCCGTGAAGATTACCAGCACCTGGTCCTCAACGGACATCGGGGAATACTGGGCCTGCTTCAAGGTCTCAACCATGCGAACACCCTTGTCCAGCTGTGCCTTGGTAGCTGCATCCAAATCGGAAGCAAACTGGGAGAAGGCTGCCAGCTCGCGGTACTGTGCCAAATCCAGGCGCATGGTACCTGCAACCTGCTTCATGGCCTTGATCTGGGCAGAGCCGCCTACACGGGATACGGAAAGGCCTACGCTGATAGCAGGACGGATACCGGAATAGAAAGCATCAGTCTCCAGCATGATCTGACCGTCAGTAATGGAAATTACGTTGGTCGGAATGTAGGCAGAAAGGTCGCCTGCCAGAGTCTCGATGATTGGCAGGGCGGTAATGGAACCTGCACCCAGGTCATCAGACAGCTTGGCGGCACGCTCCAAAAGACGGGAATGCAAATAGAATACATCGCCCGGATATGCCTCACGTCCTGGCGGCCTGCGGAGCAGCAGGGACATAGCACGATATGCAGCTGCATGCTTGGTCAGGTCATCGTATACGCAGAGGCAGTGGCCGCCCTGGCCCTGCTCGTTCTTCTTGTACATGAAATACTCAGCCATGGCAACACCGGCATAAGGAGCCAGGTACTGCAAAGGCGCAGACTCAGCAGCGGTTGCAGCTACCACGATGGAATACTCCATGGCACCTGCATCCTCAAGAGTCTTTACGACACGGGCTACGGTAGAAGCCTTCTGGCCGATAGCCACATAAATGCAGATACAGTTCTGTCCCTTCTGGTTCAGAATGGTATCTACTGCGATAGCGGTCTTGCCGGTACCGCGGTCACCGATAATCAGCTCGCGCTGGCCGCGGCCGATTGGCACCAGGGCATCCAGTGCCTTGATACCGGTCTGCAGAGGCTCATGTACAGACTTTCTGTCTGCAATACCAGGAGCGTTGAACTCTACAGGACGGGTTTCGGTGGTGTTGATAGGTCCCTTGCCATCAATAGGACGGCCCAGGGCATCTACAACACGGCCAATCATGGCCTCGCCCACTGGAACCTGCATAATAGTGCCGGTTCTCTTTACCTCGGCGCCTTCCTTGATCTCGGTCTCGCCACCGAGAATAACGGCACCTACGTTATCCTGCTCCAGGTTGAGAACCAGACCATATATATTGTTGCCGAAATCCAGCAGCTCACCTGCCATAGCCTTGTTCAGGCCGTGGATATGGGCGATGCCGTCACCGATTTCGATAACAGTGCCAACCTCATCAACGTTCAGATCAACAGCATAATTCTTGATCTGATCCTTGATGATGGCAGTTATTTCTTCCGGATTCATTTTCATACTTCGCTGTCACCCCAATTTTATCAATTACTTGCCATCAATTCAGCCTTGAGAGCCTGCAAGCGCCCGGTCACACTGCCGTCAATGCGGGTATCACCGATTTTTACCACAATGCCGCCAATAATGGACTTATCATTGTGGGTGCGGAGGGCAACCTTCTTGCCGGTTACGGACTCCAGCTTGCTGCTCAGGCGAGCCTTCAGCTCTGCCTTCAGGTCATAAGCAGTGGTAACATCGGCAATGATGATACCCTGTGCCTTGTTGGACAGCTCCTGATAGCAGTCGTTAATGGCCTCTAGCAGCCCCATGCGGCGCTTGTCAACCAGCAGAAGCAGAAAGTTCATCATCAAAGGTGAAACCTGGGACTTGAGGAGCTTCAAAAGCACCTCTTTCTTGTCCTGGGGCTGTATCTGCGGATTTGTCAGGAAGTCCTTCAGTTCAGCCTGGGAAAAAATGGCACCGGTCACTTCCCTCAGCTCCCTGCCGTATTTCTCAAGCTTCTTTTCGTCTTGGGCAATCTCAAAAATTGCCATCCCGTATTTACGGGCAAGCTGTATATTTAGCATGGCAAATCACCAATCTTGTCCTTGTCCAGCTGGTCGATAAACTCGCTGACAAGAGCCTCGTTTTCAGCAGCATCCATATTCTTGGAAACAATCTTCTGAGCTGCGGCCATTGACAGGGCTACCATCTGCCCCCGCAATACCTCCACAGCCTGGGCACGCTCACGCTGCATCTCCGCCTTGGCGTTATCCTTCATCAGCTTAATCTCAGCATTGGTCGCCTGGATTTTCTCAGCATGCTCGTCCTGGGCGCGCTTCTCGGCCTTGTCCATAATTTCCTGGGCCTTGGTGCGTGCAGTGGCGAGCTGTGCCTTGTACTCCTTCAGGGTAGCTTCGGCAGCTGCTGCATCCTCATCAGCTTTTTTGATGCTGCCGGCAATACGCTGAGAACGCTCCTCCAGCATCTTTACAATCGGCTTGTAGGCAACCAAACGGAGAACGACAACCAGAATCAAGAAGTTCAGCATCTGAGCAACCAGTGTTGCATTAATATCTATCAATTCTATTGCCTCCTCTAAAAATCACACCACAAATAGGTTTCTTATTTGATGAGTGGATTTGCAAAGAGCATGATCAGGGCAATAACGGTTGCGATAATTGCCATAGACTCTACCAGACCGATAGAAATCAGGGTGTTGGTGAACAGTACGTTCTTTGCCTCCGGCTGACGGGTCAGGCCCTCGATGAACTTGCTTGCTACAAGGCTATCGCCCAGACCGGCACCAATTGCTGCCAAACCCATAGTAATACCTGCGCCCAGCAGAGCGGCTGCTACCATAATTGCGTTTTCCATTAGAAAAATCCTCCTCTAGTAAATCATGAATAATAAATAAGATAAGAACTGTTATTCTTCACTTTCCTTGACCGCATTGGCTAAGTAAGCCAGGGACAGGCTGGTGAAGATGAAAGCCTGAACTCCGCCGATAAAGATACTGAATGCCAGCCATACCACGGATGGGATAGGCATCCAGATTGGCACCAGCTTCAGCAGGATGATGATGAGAATCTCACCTGCCATGATGTTGCCGAATAGACGGAAGGACAGGGTGATAGGCTTTGCGACCTCCTCAATGGCGTTAATGACCACGAACGGCGCTACCGGCTGGAAGAAATGCTTGATGTAGTGCATTCCCTTCATGTAGATGCCGAGAACATGGACAATGAGTACCATCAGCAGAGCAAGCCCCAGTGTGGTGTTCAGGTCATTTGTCGGCGATGCCATCCTAGGCACCAGACCCAGCCAGTTGGAAATCACCAGGAACAGGAACAGGGTAACAATCAAAGGCGTCAAAAAATCGCCTCTGGTTCCCAGGTTGTTGTGTACCTGCTCGCGGAGCCAGACGATGAGCATCTCAACCACATTCTGAGCACCTGTCGGCACCAGCTTGAGACTCCTGGAAGCCAAAAAAGCAATCAGGATAACGATTGCCATTGTAATCCAGGTCATCACCAGGGTTTCCCAATTGAAGGTCAGACCGGCAAACTGCACTGTTTCGCGAACACCGATTTCGTGCATATACCTCTACCTCCTTTGTGGTGCAGTGCGCTGTCTTGCGGGGCAGCGCCTGTCACGCCCCTCGAAATTTCATGACATTCTCATTGGCGGAAAAGCTTCCTGCTGGCCAGCATCAATAGCACCATGCCCAGCACGTAGACAATGCCGAAGCCTGCCACCGTGGCCAGGAACTGCCCGAAGGACACCTGAATAGCCGCCCAGAACACAGCACCCATCAGCAAGAGCCGCAAAATAGCCCCCACCACAACCTGCTGCTTGGCCTGGGAGACGGTCATATCCGCGCTGCGCCACAGCCTGCCAAACATTACGCCATACCAGGCCATTCCCGTGACATAGCCTGCCACAAGGCCTCCCAAAAGCTCCGGCCTGCCCATGCCCCACAAGGTGCTTCCGCACAGCAGGGTACAGACCGCCAGCGCCCTCAGCAGCTGCCTGGTACCTGTCAATAAAATTTCCCTCATATTCCTCCTCCGACGAAAAATCGTCATCGTTTGAATATTATTTAAATCAACAGACAAATACCATAGCCCATTGACCATGACATTATACCATAAATTTTGCTAACAATACACTGTAAAAGCATAAATTTTAAAAATAATTTATGGGAATTTTACTTCACTGTTGTAAAGGGATAAATGTTGAAATTTCGTTGAATATGCGATGAAAATTCGTGCAATATGTAATCTACAATCTGCTCCCTGCACTCTCTGCAATTCTTGCAATCCCTGCTGATACAAAAATAGCCGTGCCAGCAGATATGCATACACATCTGCCGCACAGCTATTTCCAACATATATTATCTTATACGTTCTTGTATTGCTATCTTATATTATATCTTACGTTTCTAACGCAGATTTTCATTTTATTTTGCCACAAATGACTCCGGCTTTTCCTCAGCCAGTCCATAGTGATAGAGGATAGCCTGAATAATGCGCTGGGAAGCCTTGCCATCC
The DNA here is from genome assembly GCA_022786545.1 of Selenomonadaceae bacterium. Lineage (GTDB taxonomy): Bacteria > Bacillota > Negativicutes > Selenomonadales > Selenomonadaceae > Anaerovibrio. The sequence goes on along the minus strand of JALFXV010000013.1, from coordinate 36,982 downwards.
CCATAAGGGTTGCATGCCTCTGACATGCGGTTATACTCATCCCCATCAGTCAGCAGAAGCTTTGCCTCATCATAGACAACCTTTTCATCAGTGCCGATAAGCTTCACAGTGCCTGCTGCCACCGCCTCAGGCCGCTCAGTGGTATCACGGAGCACCAATACCGGCTTGCCCAGGGCAGGTGCTTCCTCCTGCACGCCGCCGGAGTCAGTCAGAATCAGATGGGACCTGTGCATCAGGTTGGCAAACGGCTCATAATCCAGCGGATCAATCAAATGCACCTTGGCAAGACCGCCCAGTTCTTCCTGCACTACCTCCCGCACCTTAGGGTTCTTGTGGACAGGGAAAACGATTTCCACATCCTCAAACTCATCCACCAGGCGGCGCATAGCCCTGTACACATGGCGCATCGGCTCACCCAGGTTTTCCCGGCGATGGGTGGTCAGGAGCACAATCCGCTTATTCTTGAAGTCAATCCCCTGCAACACCTCATCCTCAAACTGGAAATCATCATCCACAGTCCTGTGAAGGGCATCAATAACCGTATTGCCGGTGACAAAAATCCTCTCGCTGTCCACGGACTCCCCCAAAAGATTTTTTTCCGAGGTATCAGTCGGGGCAAAATGCAAATCAGCAATAGAGCCGGTCAGCTTGCGGTTCATTTCCTCCGGGAAGGGAGAATACTTGTTGTGGGTGCGGAGCCCTGCCTCCACGTGGCCTACGGAAACCTGATGGTAATAGGCCGCCAGCGCACCGGCAAAGGTAGTAGTAGTATCACCATGCACCAGCACGATATCCGGCTTCTCCTCCTGCAATACCTTGTCCAGACCCATCATGGCCCTGGAGGTAATATCAAACAGGGTCTGCCCGGCTGCCATAATATCCAAATCATGGTCAGGCTTGATCTGAAACAGATTCAGAACCTGATCTAGCATATCCCTATGCTGGGCAGTAACAGTTACCACAGGCACAATCTTGTCAGGATGCTTCGCCAGCTCCAGCACCACAGGTGCCATCTTGATTGCCTCCGGCCGGGTGCCGAACACAGTCATGACCTTAATCTTCTTAGCCATCATAAACCCCTCTCTACGCTGAATTATTTCGTCTTTAACCTGAAAATACCTAGCTTCTTCGCTCCCATGAACACCACCAGCAGCACACAGGCTACAATCACGATGGACATGCTGCCGGAAACCTCATTCAAAACAACTGCACTAAGCCCCAGGAGCGCACTGATAACGTACATCAGAAGCACCGCCTGCTTCTGGGAAAAGCCCAAATCCAAAAGGCGATGATGGAGATGCCCCTTGTCAGGCTTGAAGATAGGCACGCCGCCGCGGTAACGCCGGATAATGGCAAAGGTAGTGTCCATAATCGGCACCCCCAGGGCCAGGATAGGCACAATCAAAGCGATGGTTGCCGCGCACTTCACGGCACCAATCACGGAAATCCCGGCTAAAATAAAGCCCAGGAACATGCTGCCCGTATCCCCCATGAAAATCCTGGCAGGATTGAAGTTGTACCGCAAAAAGCCCAGAGCAGAGCCTGCCAAAGCTGCCGTAAACAGGGCCACCACCATGACCTCCTGCTGTAATGCCACCAGGAAAATCGTAATGGAGGCAATCACCGCCACCCCGGCTGCCAGGCCGTCCAGGCCGTCAATGAGATTGACAGTATTGGTCAGCCCTACAATCCAGAACACCGTGGCAGGTGCCGCCAGATACTCCAGGTACAGAAAATCACCAAAAGGGTCCGTGATGAAGTCAATGCGGACATCAAAATAAACAACTACGCATGCTGCCGCAATCTGCCCCAGCAGCTTGACCTTGGCCGGCAGATTTTTGTAATCATCAATCAGGCCAAGCAGCACAATCAGGGTGCCGCCAATCAGGAGCCCCTTCACGCCATTTGCCACCTCCGGCGGCAAATCGCCAAAATTCAGCATAGCAGCCACAGCTGCCATAAAGCCTACATAAATGGCCAGGCCGCCAATCCGCGGCATAGGCCCCTTGTGAACCTTCCTGGCATCAGGCGCATCCATAGCACCTGTCTTGCCAGCCAGCACAATCACGCCCGGTGTCGCAGCCAGGGCCACAATCAGTGCAATCAAAAATGCCCAAATATAATTCGGCATATTTTTTCACCCACTTTCTCAAACACCAATTTTACCCCAGCTATCTGCAACTGTCAACATAATTTACCTAATCTCCTCCGGAGTTGTTTCCACAATACTGCCATCCGTTTCCAGATAAATCACCTTCGCCAGCATGGCATTCCTCAGCATGCGGCGGCACAAAAGGCAGGGCTTGCCGGATGCCAGGGTGCCGTCTGCATTGTAGCCTACAATATACGCCGTTGCTCCCTGCATCTTGTCAGGGTCCCCATTGATGATGGCGTTCTGCTCCGCATGGACTGCCACGCACAGCTCATAGTTCTGCCCCTTTGGCACATGCAGCCGCTCACGCTCGCACATGCCGACATCAATGCAGTTTGCCTCGCCCCGGGGGGCACCATTGTAGCCGGTGCTGATGATAATCTTGTCTTTGACAATAATCGCCCCATAACGGCGGCGCAGGCAGGTAGAACGCCTGCCTACTGCCTTTGCTATATCAAGAAAGTATTCATGCCACTCAGGCCTTTTCTGCGGTTCTGACATAAAGCCATCTCCTTCTTCCAACACATGACCTCGCAAAATATCTATGGCCGCTTCAATACATAGCGCCGCGCCAGTATCAGTGCCGCCAGGTCATCCACCGGCTCCGGCGGCACCAGCATGCCCCTTGGCACCAGGCGGCGCCACCCGGCAGGGGGATGGATGCGCCAGTATTCCTCCCTGGCCGCATCAGTTGTCCTGTACTCGTCCACAATGGCCAGCTCTGTCTCCGGCAGGGCAGCCCTGACACGCTGCTCCGCCTTTTTGCTGGTGGTGCCGTCACCCATGACCAGCAGCGAAAACCCATACTCTGCCCAAAGCTGCTGCAAGTGCTGCTCAAGTGCCGCCGTAGGCACCACCTGATGAAAAAGGCAGCTTCCCTTTTCATCCACCACTGCCAGGCCGCACTTGTCCCTGCCGGGATCCAGCCCGGCTGTCAGCCCCCTCATGGCAAAAGACCTGTCCCTGCCAGCTTCAGCTTGATGCGCAGAGGCCCTACAATATCCGTGATGCCATCAGCAAAGGCAGAGATAATGGCACTGCCGCTGCTCTTTTGCAGCTGCCCCATCAGGCTGTAAATCTGCTCTGCATCCACCACGCCTACGGAGCCGTTCACCGCATCAGGAATCATGCCATCCGATGTGGCCTTGTGATTTACATCCGACAGGAAGCTGGTCAGCACCGCCTCCAGCTCCGCACCGTTTGCAGGATTAAAGCTGACCTTCTTCTCCACCAGCAAATCGCCATCCTTATATACAGTCTTATTGGCAAAAAGCTGCAGATTGGTGGCTACCGCCTCCCCCTGAATCAGGTTGCCTGCCGCCACGATGCGCACCACGAACTCGCCCTCGTGCCCGGCAATATACTCGGCAGCCTCCTCAAACTCAGGCTGATAAATCCAGATATCCTTCTCGTTCTCCTTGGCCTCGCTGCCCAGCTTGCGGCTGACAGTATACCTGGCCATATCCAGGAGCCTGCCCATATCATTGTGAATATCATCCATGCTGCGCTTGCCCTGAATAATGCCCCCCGCCAGGGTTTCCCCGGCCTGGAAGGCGATGGAGCCTTCCCGCATAATCTGGATGCCGGTGGTCAGCTCCCGGTTAATCTGATAAAGCTCGGCGTTATTCCTGCTGAGCCTTTCGTTGCCCTCCTCCAGAATATTGTTGATACGGGTCAGCTTGTCACTTTTCTGCAAAAGCTCATGATTGTTGTCCGTCAGCAGCTGATTGGCGTTTTCCAGCCGGCCATTGACAGCCTGCAATTCCTGGGTCTGCACTTCCAGCCGGTTCTTCTGCTCCTCCAGCCCGGAAAGTTCCTTTTTGGTATCATCCAGCTCGGACTGGATTTTATCCTGCTCGGACTTGGCCATAGCCAGCTGTGCCGAAGCTTCCACCAGTTCTGTTTTCGCCTGCTGCATGCTCTGATTCAGCTTTTCCATGCCAAAAAGCGCCGTCCGCACATTCTCGGAAATGATGCTCATTACCCCCAATGTGGTGGTAGTAATCATCACCCCCGTCACTATCGTCACCAAAATTGATGTATGCCTGGGGCGCAGGCCGAAGATGCTCATCTTCTTCTTGCCTACCTTGGTACCGAGCCTGTCACCAATAAAAGCAATGGCTCCCCCCGTTATTATCAGCACAAAAATCAGCACAACACCATACATATAAGAGCCACCTCTTTTTCTCTATCCGGCTGCCAAAACAGCTCATTTTGCCATACGGCGCATCAGATAACCGCCGGCCAGAAGCCCGATGATATTCGGCAGCCATACTGCCAGCATCGGATTGACCATGCCACCCTGGGCAATAGCCCCTGCCATTGTCATCAGGCTATAGTAGATAAATATAATGATAATGCTCATGACAAAGCCCATAGATGAGCTGTTGCGGTTCGGCTGCATGCCCAGAGGCACCCCTACCAGCGTAAAAATCAGGCTGGCCATCGGAATGGTCATGCGCTGATGCAGCTCCGTCTCCAGCTTGCTGGTGTTTACATACTGGGACTTCATGATGCCAATCTGCTCGCTGAGCTCCTTCATGGTCATTTCCTCAGGCTTTTTCTGAGCCTGCACGATCTGCCGCGGGCTTTCATTGATAGGCAGCACCTGGGTATCAAACCGCATGGTGTGCTGGCTCTTGCCATCTGCCACATCATAAATCATGCCGTTGTGCATGGTCCACATGTTGTCCTTCCACTCGGCATACTCCGCATTCTCCACATGCTTCAGCTCGCCCTGCTCAAAGGACTGCATGGCTATCCCTTCCATTGTGTTGCTATCCGCCACAAACTGACGGGCATACACCAGCTTCTCAATCTTGCCCTGCTTGATTTCCTTGATGATGATATGCTCCTGGGACTGAGGAGAAAGGTTGCCCTTTATCTCATACTCCAGCACGTTGCTGTATGCCTCATTGGACCAGGGAACCACATACTCATTAAAGGCCACCGCAAAAACACTGACAAAGGCCCCCAGTACAATGGCCGGCGTGGCGATGCGGTAAAAGCTGATGCCGCAGGACTTCATGGCAGTAATCTCGCTGTTGCCCGACAGCCTGCCGATGGTCAGGAGGCTTGCCAGCAGCATAGACATGGGAAAGGTCCAGATGACCACTCCCGGCAGGCTGAGTACAAAAATCTTGATGACAGAGGTGACAGATGCGCCATACTCTGTAATATACTGTGCAATACGGAACAAGGTGCCGGAACCGATAAACACGGCAGAAAAGGCACAGATGCCGAAAATAAAGGTCTTAAAAACCTCTTTAAATATATACTTGTCCAGAATACGAATCCGCATGTAATCTTCCCCTATAACTTAGTATTGTTGCCGATATAGTATTTTATCGCCATCGGGTCATTGAGAACGGTATCCACATCGCCCTCTACCAAAATCTTTCCCTCGTTCATTATATATGCCCTGTCCACAATACGCAAGGTCTCTACCACATTGTGGTCTGTAATCAAGATGCCCATGCCCCTCTCCCTGAGGTAGCTGATAATCCCCTGGATATCCGCCACAGCAATAGGGTCCACGCCGGCAAAAGGCTCATCCAGCAGAATAAACTTGGGCTCCAGAGCCAGGCATCTGGCTATCTCCACACGGCGGCGCTCACCGCCGGAAAGCTCTGAGCCCAGCCGCTCCCTCACATGGGAAACATGAAATTCCTCCAAAAGGTCGGCAATCTTCTGCTTTTTGGCCCCGTCATCCATGTCCACATATTCCAGGATGGACATGATATTTTCCTCTACGGTCATATTGCGGAAAATCGAAGCCTCCTGGGCCAGATAGCTGATACCCAGCCTTGCCCGCTTGTACATGGGCATGCCGCCGATGTCTATATCGGAAATCAGCACCTGCCCGGAGCTGGGCCGCTCAAGGCCTACAATCATGTAAAAGGTAGTGGTCTTGCCGGCACCATTTGCCCCCAGCAGCCCCACAATCTCCCCCTTTTCCACCCGCAGGGATACACCGTCTACTACGTTACGCCGCTTAAAGGTTTTGACTAAATTTTTTACTTCAATATGCACCTGGCAATTCCTCCAAACCTTCTCTGTCTAAACCGCCTTACTCGGTAACCTTTGCCTTGCCTTCCCTGGCCAGCACTATGGTCAGCTTATTGCTCTTTAAAGTGTTATTGTACTGTACCGCCCAGGCATTGCCCGTCAGCACTGCCTTGCCCTGGTCCAGGCCATAATAATTCAGCAGGTCGCCCCCGGCTTCCATATCATTGGGCTGGCTGATGACATGGGCGTTGCCCCTGCCAATCAGGTGCTCCTCCTTCAGATAGCCCTCCATCTCGTCAGCGGTGAAGCTGCCATCCTTAGAGGTAATGACCCCCCGTTCCTTGATCAGCACATAGTCCTGAGGCTGGAAGTACTCCACGATAGGGCCTGTGAAGGTCTTATCCTCCATAGTGCCATGCACATCGCCACTGGCGGTCATGTGCTGCTGGGCATCGCTGGTCAGCTTGTGGCAGGTAACGCGCATATTCTTGCCGGGCTGGACGGCAATCACGTTGCCCTCCACGCGGCCTTCCTTTGTCTTGGAATTGTACTCCGCTTCCTGGCCGGTGACCTTCATATCGCCACGAACCATCAGCACATCGCCCTTGGCAGTCACCACCCCCGTCTGCATATCGTATTCCACCGTATCAGCATCCAGGGAAGCCGCCTCGTCTGCCGCAAACAGGGTTCCTGCTGCCAGCATGGTTGAAATGCCTGCGATGGCAAGCCCCCTTGCAAAATGTTTTTTCTTTATCATTTGTTACTCCCCTTTTCCAGATGGGCATGACCTGTAATCCTGAACTTATTAAATCCGTCCTGGGACTCAATCCTGTCCCCGGCGGCCTTGACTGTATCCGCATCCCGCTGCAGCTCCGCATTACCCAGCAGAACAATTTTTTCCTCGGCTGCCCGCCATTCCGCCTTATCGCATTTCAGGTGAGCCCCATCGGTGCTGTCCCCCTTGATACCGCCCTCGGCAGTCAGGAACTTTTCCTTTGCCTTATAGTTTGCCCGGGGCGCTGTCAGGTGAATGGTCCTGCCATCCTCAGTGTAAAATTTGGCATCCAGATTGACAATAGCCGCATCCTGGGTATCGATGTCCACTTCCATAGATTCCGCAGTCAGCTCCCACAGCTTCCTGCCATCCTTTTCCTCCGTAATAGTGTTGCCGTTATAGGTCATGACACGCTTTTCCAAGGGAGGGGCATCCTCTATCCTGTCCGGCACGGACTGCACCGTCCAGATACACATAGCAGCCAGCAGCACCAGCACAATGCCAATCAATATTTTTTTATTTCTGGTCATCTGCTGTTACCTCTGCCTTTACTGTGTGATGCTTGATTTTCTGCTGCTCAGGCTTGGTGTTCCAGCGTTTCTGGAACCACAGCCACTGGGTAGGGTTGTCCAAAATCTTCTTTTCCAGGATTTTTGTCATCTTGTAGGTCAGATCAAACAAATCCTTGTCGGAGTCACCGGTATCCTCATAGCGGAGGATTTCCCCGATTTCCACCTTGTGGTGCCCGTCCGGCTGGCGGATGATGAACGCCGGAACCACCGGCGAATTGAACTTCTTGGCAAACACCGCCGCCCCCATTGGGGTTGAGGCCGTCTTGCCCAGAAACTCGATAAAGGCCCCCCCCGGCCCTGCATCCTGATCTGCCAGGAAGCCAAGGATTTTGCCCTTCTTCAATGCCTTGGCAGCAGACAAAAGCTCGCTGGTGCCCCGGGAGAAAATCTCCACATTAATGCTGGCGCGCAACTCATCCAGGGCATGGGTATAATCCATGTTGGGCTGCGGCTTGGCAATAGCCGTCACCGGCATATCGTTCATGGTAAAGGAAGCGGAAAGCCACTCCCAGTTGCCCACATGGCCGGTGAGCACCACCACGCCCCGCTTTTCTGCCAGGGCCTGCTCCATGATTTCCAGATGGTCTATTTCAATGTACTTGGAAAAATTTTCCTTGTTCAGGGCAGGCATGTAGAGAACCTCCATGAAATTGCGCCCCATGTTGATAAAGGACAGGCGCACCAGCTTCTCTGCTTCCTCCTGGGAAATCTTCAAGGACTCCCGCATCTGCCTGATGGCCAGATTGCGCTGCTTCTTGATGAGCCTGTAATAGAGCACGCCCAGCCCCTTGCCCATAGCCAGCAGCCAGCTATGGGGCAGCCTGCATGCCACCCGGCTCATTAGCATAAGTAAATTATATACCATTATACTCCCCCGCAACAAATTATGCTGGAAAATTTATGCCGCCTGCACTGTTTTCCGCGGCAAAATCACTGCCCATAGGCTGGAGCCAGCTTCGTGCCGGCAAAGGCATCCACCAAGTTCTGCCACTTGCCCTGGGATTTGAGCACCAGCTCCGCAATATCGCGAACCGCGCCATCGCCGCCATTACATGCCGAGATGACATGGGAAACGTACTTTACCTCCGGCTGGGCATCCGCCGTGCAGCAGGCCAGCCCTGCCCGCATCAGAAGGGGCAGGTCATTCAGGTCATCCCCTATATAGGCAATATCCCTGTCCGCCAGCTTCAGCTCATTTTTCAGCTGCTGCCAGGCATCCCGCTTGTCCCGGCAGCCCTGCCATACATGGCTTATCTTCAGCTCTGCCGCCCTGCGCTCCACGATTTTCGACTCCCTGCCGGTGATGATGGCAGTTGCCACCCCGGCAGTATGCAGCATGGAAATCCCCATGCCGTCCTTGACGGAAAACTCCTTCATGGCTTCCCCGTCAGGGCCTATGTATATCCTGCCATCAGTCAGTGTTCCGTCCACATCCATGACCACCAGCTTGATTCTGGCGGCCCTCACCAGCGCATCTGCCCTGTATTCCATTTACGACATCTCCTTTGGATATTCCGGTTGCCTCAGACAACGCCCTGCCGCAGCAAATCAGTCAGATGAACGATGCCCACAGGCTTATTATCCCCGTCAATGACAGGCAGCACCGTAATCGGGCGTGGCTTGTGCTTCTCCATGATGGAAAGGGCCTCTGCCGCCAGCTTTTCCTGGGTGATGGTCTGAGGATTTTTCGTCATCATATTCTCCACGGCCTCATTCAGGAACTGGCTGCCCCTGGCAAGGCCCCGGCGGATATCGCCATCCGTCACCAGGCCGATAAACTCGCCATGATCATTGACTACGGAGGTAGCCCCCAGCCCCTTGTCCGTCATCATGAACAGGGCCTCCTGAGCCGTATGGCCGCTTTGAATGACAGGATTGTCCTCACCGCTGTGCATCACATTCTCCACCGTCAGCAAAAGCTTCCTGCCCAGGGAGCCCCCCGGATGGAACAAGGCAAAATCCTGCTTGGTAAAATTCCTTGCTTCCAGAAGTGCTACCGTAATGGCATCACCCATAGCAAGGGTGGCAGTGGTGCTGGCAGTCGGAGCCAGCCCCAGAGGGCATGCCTCACGCTCCACGCCGATATCCACGAAAAAGTCCGCATTTCTGCCCAGGGCGGATTCTCGGCGGCCGCTCATGGCGATAATCTTCGCCCCGATACGCTTGATAATGGGCAGGATATTGACAATCTCCGTGCTTTCGCCGCTGTTGGAAATAGCGATTACCACGTCATCAGCCGTCACCATGCCCAGATCCCCATGAAAAGCCTCTGCCGGATGCATGAAAAATGCCGGCGTGCCGGTGCTGGCAAGGCTTGCCGCAATCTTCCTGCCGATGTGGCCGGACTTGCCCATGCCGGTGACAACCACCCTGGCATGGCAGTCCAAAATACACCTTACCGCCGCCTCAAACTCGTCATCAATCCGCTCAATCAGCCTGGTAACAGAAGCCGCCTCTATCTTCAAAGTTTCAATAGCCGAATCCTTAATCATCGTACCCCTCACCTTACACTACGCTCAGCTCAAATGCTTGCGGACAACCTCATGGATAGCAATAACATCCTTCAGGAGGTCTTCCAGCTTGTCCAGATAAACCATGTTCGGCCCGTCACAGAGAGCCTCCTCAGGATTGTCATGCACTTCCATAAAGAGGGCGTCCACCCCGGCACCTACGGCAGCCCGGACCAGGTTCGGCACAAACTCCCGGTTGCCGGCAGAGCAGGTCCCTGCCCCCCCCGGCAGCTGCACACTATGGGTGCCGTCAAAAACCACAGGATAGCCGAAGGAGCGCATGATAGGGAAGGTGCGCATGTCCACCACCAGGTTGTTGTAGCCGAAGGTAGCCCCCCGCTCCGTCAGCAGAATCTGGGAGCAGCCTCCCTCATGGAGCTTGTCCACCACGTTCCGCATATCCCCCGGTGCCATGAACTGCCCCTTCTTCACATTGACCACGCAGCCGCTCTGGGCAGCCGCATACAGAAGGTCGGTCTGGCGGCACAGGAAGGCAGGAATCTGGATAATATCCGCCACCTTGGACACAGGCTTGATCTGCTCCTCGGTGTGCACATCGGTGACAATGGGCACCTGCAGCTCATCCTTGATGGTCCTGAGCATTTCCAGTCCCTTTTTCAGCCCCGGCCCCCGGAAGCCATTGAAGGAGGAACGATTTGCCTTGTCAAAGGAAGCCTTGAACACGTAAGGCATCCCCAGACGCCCGGTAATCTCCTTGATAGTACGGCCAATCAGCAGGCAGCGCTCCAGCCCCTCCAGCACGCAAGGCCCTGCCAAAAGAGCCAGCGGCTGGCCATTGCCAATCGAAAAATTCCCTACCTGAACAGTATTCATATTTCTACCACCTTTCCAATAGCCGTTAAAGGCGTTCCTTGTACAATCTGTTTACCTCTGCCAGGTCCTCCGGCGTATCCACGCCCACAAACCTGAAATCAGTGGCGATAACCTTGATTTTATAGCCATTTTCCAATGCCCTGAGCTGCTCCAGGGACTCCGTCTGCTCCAGGGCAGTGGGCTCCATCCTGGCATACTGCAGGAGAAAATCACGCCGGTAGGCGTAGATGCCGATGTGCTTGTAGACAGTCACGCCGGTATTCTCCCGTGGGTATGGCAGCAGAGAACGGGAAAAGTACAGGGCATAGCCCTCCTTATCTGTCACAACCTTCACGTTGTTGGGGTTCCGCATCTCATTTTCATCCGTCATGGGGGACTTGACCGTAGCCATCTGCAGCTGCGGCTCCTCCTCAAAGGCAGCTGCCAGGGCATCAATCAGGTCCGGCTCAATCAAGGGCTCATCCCCCTGCACGTTGATAATCAGCTCCGCCTCCGGGTGAGCCGCAGCCACCTCCGCCAGCCGGTCGGTGCCGGTAGGATGGTCCTTGGCCGTCATCATGGCCCTGCCGCCGTGGGAAACCACCGCCTCGTATACGCGCTCATCATCCACCGCCGCAATCACCCCTGAAAGGCGCTTTGCCCTGGATGCCTGCTCATAAACCCTGACAATCATAGGCTTGCCCGCGATATCCGCCAGCGGCTTGCCAGGCAGCCTGGTGGACGCATATCTGGCAGGAATTACACACAATGTATTCATTTTTCTCCTGACCTCCTAAAATACTCGGCAAGACGCTCCTGGAGGAGACTGACGATTTCCTCGCCCCCGTCCTGCATGACAACCTCCACTGTCACTACATAAATAGGCAGCTTTTTGCTCTCTTCCTTCAGCTTAGGCAGCTTGACGGCATCCTTTTCCGTAGTGACGATGGCCTCCGCCCCCTGGCGCACGGCCTGGGCAATAGCGTCCTCTATTTCCTCCGGCGTATACTCATGATGGTCCGGGAAGCGGAAGCTCTCTATGACCTCCGCCCCGGCGTTGGCCAGGGTCTGCTCAAAGGAAGCCGGATTGCCGATGGCGGACAGGGCAATCACCTTCCTGCCCCGGATGGTGTCAATCGGCGTGCCCTCGCTGGCGATATCCTTCACCCATTCAGACAGCTCCACGCAGGCCTGAGGCTGATGGATGCTCTCCGCAATAATCGGATTATGCCCGTATTCGGCGATTTTGTTCCTGATATAGGCGATAGAGCCCCGCTCTGCCTGATCCACCTTGGTCAGGAGGCACACATCGGCACGCTCCAGATGGGAAAGAGGCTCCCGCAAGGTGCCACGGGGCAGGATATGGCCGTTGCCAAAGACATTGACCGCATCAATCAGCACCACATCCAGGTCACGCTCCAGCTGCCAATGCTGATAGCCATCATCCAGGATGGCCACCTGTGCGCCGAAATGCTCCACCGCATACTGGCCTGTCTTGGCGCGCTCCGGCCCGATGAGCACCGGCACGCTGGGCAGGTGCTTGGCCAGCATAAAGGCTTCGTCACCGGCGGTAGCCGCATCCATCTTCAGCTGGCTGCCGTCAGATACCACGCCAATTTCCCCCTGCCACTTGGCCCGATAGCCCCGGTTCAGGATGACCACCTTATAGCCCATATCCCGGATGGCCTTAGCCAGCCGCTGGGCTGTCGGCGTCTTGCCGGTGCCCCCTACAGTGATATTGCCCAGGCTGATTACGTAGCAATCCAGCTTCTTCTTGCTGAAAATGCCGCAGTTGTAGCCTGCCAGCTTCAGGTTCAGCAACATGCCGTACACATAGGCAAAGCCCTGCAGGAGCGTCACGAAGCACCTGATGCCGAAACCTTTTGGCTCCTTGCCGTGAATCAGCTGGAAAAAATAAGTCTGGAAGTTCTCCAGCTTGTCCGTAGCCTTGATTTTATCCTTTGCCTCATAGCTGTCCAGGAGCTCCCGGAGAAGCACTGCCGTCCTTCTTGCCGCCCCCCGGTTCTCCCCGCAGATTTTCAGGGTTTCCTGCTCCATGCGGCGGCGTTCCTGCACATCAGAAAACAATCCGGCTGCCGCCTGCACCAGCTCCTGCTGGCTCCTGACAGTCACCACTGCATTACGCTGAGAAAACAGCACATGAGTATCCTTGAAATTGAACATGTGCTCACCCACAATAATGGCCTTGCCGTGGGCGGCAGGCTCCAGGATATTGTGGCCGCCGTGAGGGATCATGCTGCCCCCTACAAATACCACATCACCGATGCTGTACACCTTGCCCAGCTCGCCGATGGTGTTCAGCAGCACTACATCATGCCCCTCAGAGGGATGCTCCAGAAGCTGAGTGCGGGTAGCCGAGGTAAAGCCATGCTGCTGGCACATGGACTGGATATGCCCCGTCCTCAGCACCGCCCGGGGAGCAATCAAAAGCTTTGCCCGGGGATGTTTTTTCCGTATTTCCGCAAAGGCCGCCAGCACATGCTCCTCCTCCCCCTTGTGGGTGGAACCGGCCAAAAAGATGCCGTCATTATCCGCCAGCCCCAGCTCCTTCAGGAGCTGCTGCTTTTCCCCGCTGCTGACATCGGTGTAGGTCTGGTCGAACTTGGTATTGCCGGTGACTGTCACCAGCTCTCTGTTAGCCCCCAGCCGCAGGATATTCTCCGCATCCACCGGGGACTGCATGGCAAAATACTTGATGGTATCCAGCATATCGTACCAGATGCTGCGCAGATAGCGGTAGCGGGACACGCTCTTTTCGCTGATGCGCCCGTTCACCATCATGACAGGGATTTCCATTTCCTTGGCCGCCTTTAAAAAGTTCGGCCACAGCTCCGTCTCCACCGGCATGAACACCCTCGGGCGCACCTTGTACAGAAGATGTGCTGACAGCCAGGGCAGGTCAAAAGGAAAATGGATGATGCTGTCCGCATCCTTGATGATGCGGTTTGCCATTTCATAGCCGCTGTTGGTAAACACGGACACCAGGATAGGCGTATTGGGAAACTCCCGGCGAAACTCCTTGATCAGGGGGCTCGCCGCCACAATCTCCCCTACGGAAGCTGCATGGACCCATATACAATTTTTGCGGGCAACCTTATCCAGGGCATGCTTGGGCAAAAAGCCCAGCTGCTGCTTTATCCTGTTGACAAAGCCTTTTTCCCTGATGGCCCGTACGCAGAAGGCAGGTATCATCAGAATGACTACCAATACCGCTGCCACATTATACAATAGCCGCATAACGCTTCTCCTTACATAGCTTCATTTTGACGGAACTGGATGTTGTACAGGTTGCTGTACAAACCTCCTGCCGCCAGCAGCTCCTCGTGAGTGCCATGCTCACGCAGCTGGCCGTTTTCCACCACGAAAATCTGGTCAGCATTAAAAATCGTTGAAAGGCGATGGGCGATGACGAAGGAGGTCCTGCCCACCATCAATTTATCCAGTGCATCCTGCACAATCTTTTCGCTTTCAGTATCCAGGGCCGAAGTGGCCTCGTCCAGAATCAGCACCCGGGGATTCTTCAGAATCGCCCTGGCGATAGCAAGGCGCTGGCGCTGGCCGCCGGAGAGATTGAGTCCCCGCTCCCCCAGTCTGGTATCGTACCCCTCCGGCAAATCCTTGATGAATTCCTCCGCATTGGCCGCCCTGGCTGCCTCTATCACTTCCTCATCGGTGGCCTCCAGCCTGCCATAGCGGATATTCTCCATAACAGTGGTGCTGAACAGCATGGTTTCCTGAGGCACCAGGCCGATCTGCTCCCGGAGGGAGTCCGCCGTCACCTGGCGGATATCATGGCCGTCAATGGAAATGGTGCCGCTGTCCACATCATAAAACCGCGGAATCAGGTTGGCAATAGTGGACTTGCCGCTGCCGCTGGGCCCCACCAGGGCAATCATCTGCCCGGGCTCCGCCTTGAGGGAAATATGCTGCAGGGCAGGCTGGCCTTCCTTGTAGGAGAAGGTAATATCCTTGAACTCCACCTGCCCCTTGATAGGCGGCAGCGGCTTCGCTCCCGGCACATCAGTAATCTTCTCGTCCAGATCCATGACCTCAAATACGCGGTCAGCGGCCGCCATTGCCTTCTGAATAGCAGCATAGACACGGGACAGGCGCTTCACCGGGTTGGCCAGGTTCACCGCGTAGGTCAGGAACGCCACCAGCTCACCGGCGGTAATCACCTCATTGACCACCTCGTAGCCGCCGAACCAGACAATGAAGGTAACGGCAATAGCCGCCAGAAATTCCACTGTCGGCGTCAGCAGGCTGCTGAGCTTCACGTTCTTCATGGCAGCCTGGAAATTCTTCCAGTTCTGCTCCTCAAACCGCCTGATTTCGTAGGTTTCACGGACAAAGGACTTCACCACCCGGATGGCGGAGATGCTTTCCTGCAAAAGGGAGGTAATCTCTGCCGCCCGCTCCTGAATCACCGTGCTAGAACGCTTCAGCTTGCGGCCGAAAATCTTCATGGCAAAGCCCACCAGGGGAATGGTCATCAGAGTCAGGAGGCTCAGCTTCCAGTCCAGGTAAATCATCATGGCCAGGGAGCCTATCAGGATGGAGCTCTCCGTCACCAGCTCGATGAGGTTGTCCACAATGGCACTCTGCATGGCAGACACATCGTTGGTGATATAGCTCATGACCGTGCCGGTCTGCTGCCTGTCGTAGTAGGACAGGGGCATCTTCTGGAACTTCCTGAACAGCACGCTGCGCACATCGATGATGACACGCTGCCCCACATAGGACACCAGATAGCTCTGCCCGTAGTAGAAGACGCCACGGGTGAACATGACCACCAGGATGCCCGCCGCAATCAGGTTCAGCATCATCATATCCTTGGACATGAGCACATCGTCAATCATGTCCTTGATAATCCACGGCAGGTAAAGATTGGCACCGGCGGCCATAACAATGCACACCACTGCTGCCGCCAGCCGTTTCTTATAGGGCTTTATATAAGCCAATAGGCGCAAATAATTCTTCATCAAACATCCCCCGTCCTGCCGTATTTTCTCGCTGCAGCCAAAATCCTGCCGGCTACCCGCTCAGAAGCCCCCGGCTCCCCCAGCCTGCCTACAGCCTCCTGCAGCCCGGACACAACCTGCTCCCTGTAGCCTGGCTCCGCATAAAACCGCCTTGCCGCCTGGAAAACCCCCTGGGCAGTCACCTGGTCCTGCAAAAGCTCCCGCTGCACTGCCCTGCCTGCCAGAATGTTAGGCAGGGTAAAATGGTCTATCTTCACCAGCAGCCTGCCGATGGCATAGTTCAGAGGCGCCATGCGATACAGTGCCACGCAGGGCAGTCCCATAATGGCCGCTTCCAGCACCACGGTGCCGGAAGTAGCAATAGCAAAGCTGCAGATATTCATCAAATCATATGTCCTGTCATGGGTAAAGCACAGATTAACGCCCCTGCCGGCTACCATCTTTTCCAGCATGTACTGGTCGATGCCGGCAGCTATGGGCACAAAGAACTCCAGGCTATGGCGTTCCGCCTGCAACAGGGCCGCCGCCTCCAGCATCACAGGAAAGAGCCTCTCTATCTCCTGCTTCCTGCTGCCAGGCAGCAAAAGCACCGGCTCCCCCCTTTGGGAAACCTGAAAATAATTCCGTGCCTCGCCGATACTCATAGAGGATTTTACCGTATCCAGCAGGGGATTTCCCTGAAAGGAGATATTGGCCCCTGCCGCCTGATACACAGGCAGCTCAAAGGGAAAAATCGCCGCCAGCTCGTCCGCCAGGGCCGCACATTTCTTTGCCCTGCCCTTGCGCCAGGCCCAGGCCGAAGGCGGAATATAGGAAAAGACCGGTATTCCCAGGGCCTTGGCCTTGGCAGCCAGGCGCCAGTTGAAATCCGGATAATCTATCAGCACCAGCAGGTCAGGCTTCTCCGCCGCCATGAACTCCTGCAATTTTTTCAGGAGCCCAAAAATCCGCCTCAGATTCTTGATGACCTCCCATACGCCCATTATACTATATTCCCGCATATCTGCACAGAGGCGGACACCGGCACCTGCCATTTTGGGTCCCCCAAAGCCCACCAGCTCAACGCCTGGCTGCAGCTTCTGCATGGCACGGGCAAGGCTTTCCCCGTGCAAATCACCGGATGCTTCCCCGGCTGACAGCATTATCTTCATAAAATCCCTCAAAAAAACACACAAAAGACGCGAGAATACAGAGCCGTATCCGCCGCGTCCAAAGTCTCTTATTCCATCGCTGCAATAGCAATATCATGAGCCTCAGCCAAAGCTATAACCTTGTCCTGTTCTACCAGCAGCGTCCTGCCTGCCTCGATAACCAGTGCCTTCGCGCCGACCTCCACCATGATTTCCATAGTTTTCAGCCCCACAGCAGGCACATCAAAGCGCAGGTCCTGA
Organism: Selenomonadaceae bacterium; assembly: GCA_022786545.1. Classification (GTDB taxonomy): domain Bacteria; phylum Bacillota; class Negativicutes; order Selenomonadales; family Selenomonadaceae; genus Anaerovibrio. The sequence goes on along the minus strand of JALFXV010000013.1, from coordinate 19,758 downwards.
TTTGGCTTGGCAGTCTTTGCCACAACGGCACCGCCCCGGGCCAGTTCCCCGCCCCGGCGGATACAGGCATCAGTGCCCTCGATGGCCTCCAGGGCCATAACGGCCTGCTGCTTGACCACAACAGTCTGCCCCACATCCAGGCGGCCTATCTCCCGTGCCATCCTCATGCCGAACTCCATATCCTGCAGCTCCTGCTCCGTAGGCTGGCGCTTAGTTAAAACACCCGGCTTCGGCATCAGTGAGCGGATGAGGGCGGTCTGGTCAAATGCCTCCAGCCCGTCCTTGGCCAGTTCCCTGACAAAAGCCAGCATCAGCGTGTCATCCTTGCGGTCAGGCAAGGAAAACATCAGCCCCAGCATACGCATGTCAGGGGCGGCATGCTGGCCGCTGTACAGAAGCTCCTTGGTCACCTTGCCCAGCATGGTAACCTTGGTTACGCCCTTTGATTTAAGGTAGTCTATAATCGCCTGCAAATGCGCCACGCTGATATCCGTGTAGTCAGCAGTGCACTCCTTCAGCTCCGGCTCCACGCCGGGAATCAGGCCCACAGCATAAACCTCGTAGCCCATAGCCTTTGCCGCCCTGGCACACTCCACAGGCAGCCTGCCCACACCTGCCAGCAATCCAATTTTTTCCATAGAAGCAATCATCCTCCAAATGAATGAGCTTGTGTATTATTCCTCTGCATCGTCCTTCTTCTTATCGCCGCTGTGGCCTGCCGGACGGCAGATGCCCCTGTCGGCATTTCTGAGGAATTGCAGCATGTGCTCTACCTCAGGGCAGGAATCAACGTCCTGCTCAATGGCCTCAATGGCCTCGCTGAGGCGCAGCCCGGAACGGTACAGCAGCCGGTATGCCTGCTTGATGCTGCGGCGATTGGCAGGCGCGATGCCCGCCCTGGCGATGCCCACGCTGTTCAGGCCGCAGGCCCGGGCTGGAAAGCCGTCTACAATGGTATAAGGCACCACATCATGAATATTCCTGGACATGCCGCTGATCATGGCCTGCTTGCCCACGCGGACAAACTGGTGGACCCCGGCCTTGCCACCGATAATCGCCCTGTCCTCCACCACTACATGGCCGGCCACCATAGCTGCATTAGCCATGATGACGTTGTTGCCCAGCACGCAGTTGTGAGCCACATGCACATAAGCCATCAGGAGGCAGTCATCACCGATGCGGGTATACTCACCCTCGCCGGTAGCCCGATGAATCGTACAGAACTCATGCACTTTCGTCCTGTCGCCGATAACCGTATAGCTCTTTTCCCCGGCAAACTTCAAATCCTGCGGCTCCTCGCCAATGGAAGCCCCCTGGAAAATATGGCAGTCCTTGCCAATCTTCGTCCAGCCGGTAATCACCACGCTGGGCCCCACAATAGTTCCCTCGTCAATTTCTACATTTTCACCAATAACAGTAAAAGGTCCTATTTCTACATTTTTACCAATTTTGGCATTTGGATGCACCACAGCAAAATCATGTATCTTTGCAGTAACATCAAAGTTATCCGCCATTTATCCCAACTCCTTTAGTACCCCCGAAACAGCTTATCGTCAGTACACCTAATATCCTACATACAGTCACCAGCCACCCTATAAAAGCTGACTGTTATATTCCCTCGTATTTAGCCGTTTTTACAGGAATACTAAGAATTTCTTGTATTAGCTTGCTTTTTCAGCTTAATCCTCCGGTCTCTGCAGGGCAAAGGTAAAATCAGCCTGGGCCGCCAGCACATCATCCACATAGGACTCCGCATGGAGCTTGCCGTAGTCGCCATGCACCTTCAGAAGGTTTGCCTTCATAATCATCTGGTCTCCCGGTACTACCATCTTCTTGAACTTGATATTGTCCATGCCGCCGAACAGGGCAATCTTGCCGCGATTCTCCTCAGGATACAGCATGGCAATACCGCCTACCTGCGCCATAGCCTCCAGAATCAGCACCCCCGGCATAATAGCCTTGTGGGGGAAATGACCGTGGAACTGGGGCTCGTTATAGGTTACGTTCTTAATGCCCACAGCAGACTTGAACGGGTCAATCTCAATAATGCGGTCAACTAGCAGAAAAGGTGCACGATGCGGCAAAATCTTCTTTATCTCATCAATTTCCAATACCATACTAAAAAACCTTCTTCCATTATAATTTCTTTTGCATATATCACTGGCCAAGTTCCTGCTTCAAAAGCTTGGACATAGCCGTATTCAGCGCATGGCCTGACTTGACAGCCACGAAATGCCCCCGGACCATGCCGGCCAGACGCAAATCCCCTACCAGATCAAGAATCTTGTGGCGCACCAGCTCATCAGGGTACAGGAGGGGATTCATCCAGCCCTCATCATTGTACACGATAACATTTTCCAGCGTGCCCCCAAGGCCCAGCCCCATCTTGTGCAGTGCCTCCACCTCGGCCTCATAGGCAATAGTCCTGGCCGCGGCAACCTCCCTGCTGTATACATCCGGCGTAATCTCATAATCGCCATACTGGATGCCAATCAGGGGATGAGGGTTAATGGAGGTAAAGCTGACACGGAAGCCATCATAAGGCAGTGCCAGAACGAACTTATCCCCGTCATCTACCCGGTAGAGCCTGTCAACCACCAGCTCATGCCGTTCCTCTGACAGTTCCCTGATACCGGCCCTCTGGATCATCTGAAAGAACTCCCGGCTGCTGCCATCAGCCACCGGCGGCTCCTCCGCATCAATAATCACCCTTGCATTATCCACGCCTGCGCCGTGCAGGGCGGACATGAGATGCTCGATGGTAAACATCTTGATGCCATTGTCCTCGATGGTAGTCGCCCTCATGGTGGACGTCACATTCTCCGCCTTTGCCTCCACCTGCGGCTGTCCCGGCAAATCAGCCCTGACGAACACAATGCCCGTCCCGGCCTCTGCCGGCTGCAGCTCCATAACCACATCCTTGCCGGAATGCAGGCCCACCCCTTTATAGCTGGCTGCAGAAGCAATCGTTGTCTGTAATGCCAAATCCATCCCTCCCTTATATTTGTGCTTATCATACTAATATTATCATATTATGGTAAATATGTCACTTGATTTTAATCCAACCCCAGGGAACGTACAGACTTCCACCTGTCATGGAGCCAGAACCAGTCCTCAGGATAGCGTCTTATCTGCTGCTCCAAAATATTCACCAGCTGCTGCATGGTGCGCTTGATATCTTCCTGCTTGTTTTTGGTCTTTGCCACATAAAGAGGCGGAAAAATAGTGATGTGATGGCCCCCATCAGGGCGATGCCGTATCTGCCCCGGAAAAATCGGCGCATTCTGGAACCGTGCCAAAGTGGCAGGGCCGGTGACGCAGTTGGTCTTGCGGCCGAAAAAGTCCAGGATGATGCCATCCCGCAAGCTTGGGTCCTGGTCCATAATCAGGCCAATCATCCACCCCTCCTTAATCATCTTGAACATCTCCCGGACATCGGAGCTGTAGGTAATGTGCATGCCGGACAGTTCCCGGTATTCGATGATGAACCTATCCGCCTGGTGGTTCTTCTGCTTCTTGGCCACCCCCACCAGCGGCACCCCGTACTGAGCCAGGGCTGCTCCCATGATTTCCCAGCTGTCGCTGTGATTGGTGGCAATAATGCCGCCCTGACCTTGCCTGATAGCCTCCTGCAAATATTCCAGCCCTTCGATGGAAACATGCTGCTGCATGCGCCCTTCCTTAATCAGCTCGGGATAGCGCAGCACCTCCATAATCATGGGGCCGAACTGCACCCAGGATGCCTTGACAATCCTTTCCGCCTCCTGCTCATCCGTCCCCAGGCAGCGCATCACGTTGTCAATGCCCATTTTCTTCCTCTTGCCCGGCACACCGTACCAGGTCAGCCTGCCCAGAAAATCCCCCATCCTAAGGCAAGTATCCATAGAAAAGCGGCAGGCCAGCCAGCTCAGCACCTTCAAAAACCAGTACATCTCATCAACCCCTAGTACTTGCAAAATCACTACTCCTATTTTACACTATTTTCAGGCAAAAAAAAATACTCCTATAGGAGTATAACATGAAATAATAATGGCTGATACGGCTTTGCCGTATCAGCCATTATTCCATTGCTATTATTCCTTTTTTTCTAAAGCCGCCAGCTTCTTCTCCAGCTGCTTGACCTTCTTTGCCATATCCGTAATCTTCTGCAGATGCGCCTGCATCCTCAGCCACTCCTGATGGGGCCTTGCCGGGAACCCTGCATAGAACACGCCCTCAGGGGTATTGCCGATAATGCCGCTGCGGGCAGCAAAGACAGAATTGCCCCCAATGGTGATATGCCCCACCGTGCCGGTCTGACCGCCGAAGGTAACATTAGGCCCGGAAGTAGTGGAACCGGAAATGCCTGTCTGGGCCACAATCAGGTTGCCCGGGCCAATCTGGCAGTTATGGCCGATATGCACCAGATTGTCAATCTTGGTTCCCCTGCCAATGACAGTGGAGCCGATAGTGGCGCGGTCTATACCGGCATGGGCGCCAATCTCCACATCATCCTCAAGAACCACGTTGCCCACCTGCGGTACCTTGGTATGCACGCCGTCCTTGGTGGTAAAGCCAAAGCCGTCTGCTCCGATAACGGCAGAGCTGTGCACAATCACCCTGGCTCCCACCTTGCAGTGCTCGCGGATGGTTGCACTGGAATAAATTATGGAATCACTGCCAATCTCCGCATACTGGCCGATATAGGTATGAGGATAAAGGGTAACCCCGTCACCGATAACAGCATAATCATCCACAAAAGCCATCGGCATGATGGTCACACGCTCACCAATTTTTACATCCTTGCCGATATGCGCCTCAGGGCTGACACCCTGCTCATGGACAATAGACGGCGTAAACGCCATCAGCAAAATAGCAAATGCCGCCCTGGTATCCTCCACAAAAATCACCGGCAGCGGAAAATCCTTCTGGGCCTCTGCCACAGACTTGGGCAGCAGCACCGCCCCTGCCCGGCAGCCTGAAGCCTCTGCCACATGATTTTCATCCGCAAAGGTGATATCCCCCGGCTGGGCACCGCTGATGTTGTTCACGCCGCTGATTTCAATACCAGCATCCCCCTGCAGCTGCCCGTTTACCCTGGCAGCAATCTCCTGTAATGTCATAATCATACAAAAATCACCTCTAGCCCCCAGAGCTTATTGCAGCTTCTGAATGACATCCTCCGTAATATCAACACCGCCGCTGACAACCACGCCGTCCTTGCCGTTGCTGTTTACCACGGTATCCAGCTTCTTTGCCTTGACAATATCGTCCATAGCGGCATCCACCTTTGCCTTAATCTGGATAGCATACTGCTGCTGCACACCGGCAGCCTTCATCTGCATCTGCTGCTGCAGCTTCTGCATATCCTCCTCAGAAGCGCCGCTGGCACTTGCCTCCTGGAATTTCTGCTCGGCTTCCTGCTGCACCTCCGTCATCTTGGCCTGCATTTCCTCAACGGAAGCCTTTATCTGCGGTGCCTCGCTCTGTATGCGGTTCTGGTCCACATAGCCCACATTCACCTTGCCGCAGCCTGCAAACAGGGCCGCCGCACAGAGCACAGACATCAAAGCAGCCGTAATCCTTTTCTTATTCTTCATATAAAAAGCCTCTTTCCAAAATCACTGCAGTACCTTCATCTCCCGCAGCATCTCATCTGTCAAATCCATCGTGTTCACATTCACCACCGGCAGCAAATCAGGCTGCCACACGCCGGGCTGCATATTCTCATAATCCAGCCCCCGCAGGCTGTCAGCAGGGCTGGACAAAATCAGCGTCAGGCCGTGCATGACGGCAAGCTTTGCCGCCAGACCGGCAATATCGCCATAAATCTTGTCCTGCAGCTGCTGCAGCTGGATTTTCTTCGCTTCCAGCAGGGTGCGCTTTTTCCCTTGATTGATTTTCTCCTGCACCGGCGCCAAGGCCTGCTGCATGGCCTCAGTGTTGCGTTCCTGGGCTGCCATGCCCTTTTCCAGTTCCTGCTGCTGGGCCAGCTGACGTTCCTCAGCCTCCAGCTGCCGCAAAGCCGCCAAGGGCCCTGCCGCCTCCTGCTCCATCAGTGCCCGGAAGCGCGCCTCCTGCTCCTCATTCAGCTTATCCAGGGCAGCACTGCGCTCCTTCTGCAAGGCATCAATCCTGTCCAGTATCTCCTGCACCTGCTCCTTGGTAAGCCCCAGCACATCGGCACTGTCAATCTTCAGCCGCAGGTTCAGCACCTCGTTCAGATAGGGCTGGCTCACCCGGCTGCGCTCCTCCTCCAGCTGAGGCTTCAGCTCCTGTCTTTTCCTTTCAGCCAGGGCATTGAGTTCCTCCACCAGCTGAGAGTGCCGCCTGATAGCCTCCAGCCGCTGCTTCTGCTCCGCCGCCTCCTGGAACAGCGTTTCATCAGGCTTTGCCACAGGCAGTTCCGCCTGCATCTGCGCCAGGGACAGCTCTGCCTCCAGGCTGCCAATCTCCTGCCGCAGGGCCAGCAACCTGCCGTAGTCAGGATGCTCCTTTGCCGCCTGCTGCAAATCCAGCACGCCGATAACCGGCTTGTCTTCCGCCGGGGCTATCTCCTGCTGGCTCCCGGACCAAAAATAAAAAGCAAGGCCGCAGGCAAGGGCCAGCACCAGGGCAGCCCCGGCAAGCACTTTCCTGCCTGCGCTTATTTGTTTGTCAGCCTGACGGCTGCTTTCCTGCTCCGCTGCCATAAAACCGCCTCCTGCCGGACATTCCTGGTGCAGCCCCCATACATGAACATCATGAAAGTACCGAGCGCCAAAGGGAGCTCGGTACTGCTGTCAGCTATACAATTTGCAAAATTACTTGGACAGCTTCTTGATAACGTCCTGGGTTATATCAGTACCGCCGTAAACAACAGTCTCCTTGTGGAGAACCACGCTGAGCCCCTTGGCCTCAGCTACAGCCTTTACAGCGTCCTCAACCTGCTTGTTGACAGGCTCCATCAAATCAATGTTCTGCTGCTGCAGGCGCTCCATAGTCTGCTGGTAATACTGCTGCTTCTCCTCATCGCTCATATTGGCAGACTTCTCGTTGAAATCCTGACGTGCCTGCTCCAAAGCCTTCTGCATCTCCGCCTCTGCATCAGTAAAAATCTTCAGGGAAGTAAACTGGCGGTAATCCACCACGCCCACATTGGAAGAAGCCGCTGCGGAAGCAACACCCGTACCAGACTGGGTGAGTGCCAGAGCAACCACGCTGCCTACAAATACCAACGCAATCAGAACACTGACAATTTTAACCTGAGCTTTCTTTAACTGAACCATTTTTCTTTCTCCTTCTTTTACAATGTAAAATATTACAAATGCATCCGCCTTTTACTAACTTTTATTAAAAGGCAACTACATTATAGCAAACTCTTATTTTTCCTTCAACCGAACATGACTAAAAATAGCCGATAAATCTCAGCCAGCTGCTATGGGAGTCCGCAGCATACTCCAGGCTGAGAAAATCATGCAGCTTGTAGCGTATGCCAAACTCGCTGTGGTGCTCCCTGTCACGGTATTCATACCTGAGGAGCCACTTGCGGCTGACTGGCTGGACCACATCCAGCTTGAAATAATCATTGCGCAAATCGTACCTCACCCCGGCAGAAGCACCTGACGGCAAGGCATACCTGAACCCTACATCCCAGTCCCACTTCACTGACTGGGGATAAAAGTCCAGCTGGGAAAAAAGCTCGCTGCGCTCTGACAGCATCCTGCCCAGATGCAGCCTTGCCTTCAGGCTGGTATCCTGCTGGTTGCCCCAGCTATTGCCTGCATCAGCCCAGCCCTCCAGCCTGACTCTGTAGATATCAGAATCAGAACGGCTCATGACCTTCAGCTTCTCCCCAGGAGCCAATGCCACCTGCGTAGTAACCGACCACTTGCGGCAATCAGCATCCTCATTCAGCACATCGGCCAGATAGCCCTCAAACGCCTGCCTGTGCCGTTCAACAAAATGCACCGGCAGGCCGATCATGCCATCTACCGCCGACTGCATCTGCTGCCGCTTCGCCAGAAGCCCGGCATTGAGGATGGTATCGGACCGCATGCTGAGATCCACGGTACGAACCACTGGCAGCAGGGGATAGAGCACCACATTGACGCGGGTATCCGCAGCCACCTGCACATCAAAGTCAGCCTTGAACTCAGGTGCCCTTTCCTGTAAGAAAGCCGTCACCTGCTTCTTTAAAAGCCCGTGGGACCAGTCCGCTGCCGCTACCGGCAGGCCCAGCAGGCTTGAGCTGAACACATCTTCCATGCCCGCCACATCCTGCTGCAGCATAGTTTCCGCACATTCCGGCATGCCCTCCACGGACACAGCCACCTGCACCCTTTGGATGACATCCTGCCAGGGCACCAGGAATACCTGCACCCTGGCCACACCCGGCTCCTCCTGTACGGCTATCACTACCCGGCTGACTGTATATCCCACCAGCACCTTGTCAAACACCTGCTGAATGATGCTTTCATAATCCGCCCTGTCCCGGCTGACCTCGGCCAGCTTCCTGCCCTCCAGCAGCTGCCCGGCAATAGCAGCCACGCTTTTTTCCATGCGCTGCCGCACAGGCCCAGGCAGGTTTTTCTCCGCCCGCACCTGCACCTCCGCCCGCTCCACCAATGCTGCCTGCCCGGCACAGGCAGCAGGCGGCAGGCAAAGGCAGCAGCTGATGCTGACTGCCGCCAGGCAAAACATGCCCAGCAGGAGCACAGGCCACCTTCCCGGCATCAGAAGGTGCCGCCTACGTTAAAGTGAACCCGGTTGCCCTGGGTGCCGTGGCCCACATCCACACGGATAAGGCCCAGAGGGGAATCCAGCATCACGCCCACGCCATAGCTGCCGTGAGGCTTAGAAGGCTTCCAGCCGTGGTCCCAGGCAGAACCGAAATCAGTAAACAATGCCGCCTTGAAGTTCTTGGACAGCGGGAAGCGGAACTCGATATTGCCCAGCGCCATGCTGTTGCCCCGGAACATATCATCGCGGTAGCCGCGGATGGTATCCTGGCCGCCCAGCATGAACTTGGAAACAGTCGGCAGGTTGCTGGTGGCATGGCCGTAGCTGCCGTGGAATACCAGCACCTGATTGCGGCCTACTTTGCGGAAGGTGGAGCCATCAATGGTAAACTTGTGGTATTTGAAATCGCCTCCCAGGCCGGCATATTCATAGCCCAGGACAGACTTGTAGCCCTCGGTAGGATAGATATAATTGTCACGGGTATCGGTAATATGCTGGAACAGCATGGAACGGGTCAGGCCGAAGTTATCCTTCTTCCATTCCTCCCAGCCGCTTCTGTCAGTACCGCTCTTATACTTCTCATACCTGTCATCCTTGTTGCGGAAGGTAATGGCATTACTGGTGTACTCGCTCTGCGGACGGGAAACGCCGATGTCAAAGCCCACGTTCTTTCTCATGAACTCCTCCACAAAATCCCCGTTCGCGTCATACTCGTTATACTCAAAAGTACGATTGTAAATCTTGAAGCTGCCGGCAGTCTCCTTCTTGTCCAGCCACGGGCGGCGGTAGGAGAAAATAAAGCCCTTGGCACTGGAATCAGTGCTGCTCTTGGAAACAGTGACATTTACAGAATCACCTGTACCACGGAAATTGCGGTCACCCAGGCTGATCATGCCCACAAAGCCGTCAGCGCTGCTGTAGCCTGCACCGATGCCAAAGACGCCGGTATTCTTTTCGGTCACATCAATCTCCAGCACACAGGCATTTGGCTCCACACCGGCGATGGGCTTCACATCCACTGACTCAAAGAAATCCAGATTGGTCAGGCGCTGATAGCTGCGCACTACCTCGTTCTTGTTCAGCGGCTTGCCTACCTTAGGGCGCAGCTCCCGCAGCACAACCCTTTCCTTGGTCTTCTTCAGGCCCTTGATTTTGAAGCCCTCAAGAATACCCTCATTTATCTTGATGACCAGCTTGCCATCATCCCCTACCTCCATGTCGCGAATCTTCGCCATGATGTAGCCATCCTTGATGTACTGCTTCTGGATCGCACGTACATCCTCCTTCAGGGCCAGGCGGTTCAGCCTGTCACCCTCACGGAGCTGCATCTTGCCCAGAAGCTTGCCGGTCGGCTCGATATCGGTATTGCCATTCAGCTCAATGCTGGAAATAACCGGCGTCTCAAACAGATGATAGGTAACAATAACCCCCTCCGGCACAGTTTCAAAAGTAGGATATATATCATAAAAATAGCCGGTAGCATACAGGCTGCTGGCATCATCCGCCAAAAGCCCGCCGGAGCAGATATCCCCCGGCTTGGAAACCTGAGCCAGCTTTACAGTGCCCAGGACATCCTCGCTGACGCCCTCATACCTTATATCCACGATGGTATTGCCCTCAATCGCTTCAATGGACTTGATTACCTCTTCCTCGGCAGGCTTGGACTCCTCCCAGACAGTGTTGCGGGTAGGAGCAGCCTCCTTTACCTCTGCCTGAGCGGCAGCCGCCTCATCAGGCAGTTCCAGGGTCCCCTTGCCCTCCGTCAAGGCCGGCATATTGATCATGTTGCTCTTGCCGGCATTCAAATCCATGCCAAAACCAACAGGAGCTGCACTGCCATCCACAGCAGCAAAAGCTGTCTGGCCGCCGGCACCGATGCTCAATGACAGTGCCACTGCACATGCCAAATACTTATACTCACTTCTCTTCAAGGATAATACCTCCCACATAATTCTATAACTAATTTATAAATAAAAGCTGAAAGATTTATTATCAGCCTATTCACGCAAAACATTTCCTGCCGCCTGCATCAGCTGCTGCATTTCCACCCCGGGCACATCCGCCTGGTGCGAAGCAGGCTTTTCCGCCTGTCCTGCCATGTCAGGTACAGTGCCTGCTGCCTCCTGCGGCAGCAGGGCCTCCCGGCCAGACGGCGAAACATCAGCCACAGGCCCCCCGGCAGCGGCAGGCATAGCCCCCTTGCCACCATCGCCAGCCATAGGCTGCCCGGCAGCCACGCCGCTGCCATTCACACCTGATTCCGCAGCCATTTCAGCAGCGGCAGGCACTGGCGGCGGAGCAGGAAGGCTCGGCACAGGCCGCAGGTACGCCACATACCCGGCAGCCACGCAGAGCGCAACCGCCAGGGGCAGCAGGTGCCTGCCCCAGAGCAGCCAGCGCTTCTGAGGCTGCTTTTCCTGAGCACTTCGCAATTCAGCCTGCGCCAGCATCAGGTTCAGGTCCCCCCGGATATCGTTTTCCCGCTCCAGGGACTCCTCCGCCTGATTGAGCCAGCCTTTAGCAGCAGCTATATGATTTCGCACTTTCTTATGCTTATCCATACTATCGCTTCTCCTAAAAAATTACTTGTGGATATACTCCACAAAAACAGGCTCTCCCCTGCTGGCTATTTTTTGCAAAATACAGCCAAAAAACGGCAATTCCGACAATTTTTCTCGCTCATCCTGCCAAATACGCCTTATTTCCAATTATGCATAAATCTGGACAGCATCCCCCGTACACGGCGGACACCGCTTTTCTGGAGCCTATATATGTACGAGGTGCTCAGATTCATCTGCTCCGCCACCTCGGAAACCTCATGGCACCTGACGTATATCTGCTCAAGCACCATCTGCTCCCTTTCAGGCAGGCGGCTCATAGCCGACTGCAGCTGGCTGGAAGCCTCCTGCAGTTCCACCTGCTCCGCCACAGCCGTGCCTGTATCCGCCAGAAGCTCCAGCCTGGAAAGCTGCTCGCTGCCGCCGCTTTCCAGGCAGGCCACATCGGCACGGCCTTCCTTCTTGAGAAAATTGTACATGCGCCCCTTGATGCGATAAGCAGCAAACAGGCTGAAGGCCACCCCCCGATTGTAATCAAAGCCTTCTACCGCCTCAATCAGCCCCACGGTGCCCTCCTGCAGCACATCCATCAGGTTATCCAGGCCGCGGAAGGGAGCAGCAGCCTTGAACACCAGGGGCTGATATGACTCAATCAGCCTTTTTCTGGCCTGCTGGCTGCCGCAGTCCTTGTAGGCATGCCACAATGCCTGCTCCTCCTGATACTCCAGCAGCTGGATTTTATTCAGTTCTGCAAGGTATTTATCCAGCTGCACCTAAGTACCTCCTAAAACACTCCAAAAACTCATCCAAATTCCATCTGGCCCCGGCAGGTCAATACGGCCTGTCAGAAAGTAAAGCGCGCCTCCACGCCTGCGTAATAATCATTGTCCTGGTCACGCTTGTAGGTGAGGTTCACCCTGTCGGACAGCTCATAATCAATGCCGTAGCTGTAATCATTGGTAGTCACGCTCTGGGTGTACTTCAGCAGTGCCTTGTCAGAAATATTCTTACCCAATGTGATATTGTACACCTCATAGTCGTTATTGTCACGATTTTTTTCTGCACTGCTGCCGTCCGTGCTGCTGCCGAGATTTTTGCTGCCATCAATGGTATCCCGCTCAATCGTCAGCACATCCAGGTTCAGCACGTTGCGCATGGCGGCCTCCACCTCGGACAGAATCGTCATCTGCAGGCCGATATTCAGCATGGAGGCAAACCTGCTGCCATCGCTCTTGTCCCGGTTGTAATAATCGCTGCGGAGGGTCAGCAGCTGGATGATATCCGCCTCCGCCATCTTTGGATTGGACATGAGCCGGAACTTCATCCTGTTCAGCGGCCCGTTCAGGGACAGGAACACGCTGGTTTTATTTATCTTCGTCCCCGCCTTCAGCACCAGCTTAGGCATCAGGGTGCCCGCCTGCCCGAAGGTCATGGAGCCCTCATACACCTTGAAATTGGTTTTCAGGTAGCTGAGGGTGCCCTTCTTCACATAGATGGAACCGGAGGTATTCGGCATCAGGGTTGTGCCGCCAAAATAGGCACTGCCAGCCAGCCGCAAATCACCCAGGGACGAGCTGAGGAAGCGCACATTCTTGCCCAGTTCCAGGCTGAAATCCATACCGGCCAGCGGCATGTCATCCGAGGACTCAGGCAGCTCGTCAGGCAGGGAAATCAGGACATTGTCCAAAAACAGCTGCCCGGATACCTTAGGCATATCCCTGGCTTCCCCTCCCGGCAGGTTCAGCACATCCTTCTGCACATTTATCTTTGCTGTCACCGGCCCTTTGAACACAGGGCTTTCCACCTCCAGCTCATCCAGTGCCATATCCACGCTATAGTCATCAGGCACCATGCCATCCAGATGCACAAAGCCGCTGGAGGCAAAGCTGCCTCTGCCCATATTGCCGCCGCACCTTTCCAAGGTGATGGTGCTGCCCGTAAAGACCACCCGCATGTTGAAGTCCGTCACCGGCTTTACCACATTACGGAACTTAAAGGCACCATTATCCACGGTCATGCTGCCGGTAATATACGGCCTTGCCGCTGTCCCCTGCAGCCGGAGCCTGCCGTCTGTAGGGCCTACCGCCCAGTCAATATACTGGGAAATAGTCGGCAGCAGGCTCAAATCCGCATCATCCAGGGAGAAAGTCACATCAAACTGATTGCTCTCTGTCGGCATAGTATCGCGCAGGGCGGCAAAAGGAACCTCTCCGGCAGCAGTCAGAACATAAGCTTTGCCGTTGTAGCTCTTGCTGGCAGCCAGCTGGCGGATATTTACCCTGCTGCCATCCAGCCTGAGATTTCCCTCCAGGCTGTCCAGCAGGGTGCTCTCCACCTGCAAATTTTTTATGTCTACAGGGATATCAGCCACAGGAGCCGCACAGGTGCCTGTCACATCAAATTCCGTATTCAGGGTACCGCCAATCCGCCTCCTGGCACCGGCAGCCTCTGCAAATGCCCCCACATCCACAGATTGCAAGGACGCATGCATCTGGATGTCTCCATCCAAATCCAGCGTGCCCTTCAGGCTGAACCTGCCTATTTCCCCCTCGCTGCCGCTAAAATCATTGACAAAAATTTTCCTGTTGTCCAGCGCGGCATCCACTGTCACATCATTCAAGGCATACCTCCCCAGAGAGCCGTCTGTAACAAAGGCGTCCAGCTTCACCTCCGGCTGGTTCAGGGTGCCGCCCAGGACGGCGTTTCCTGTAACGGTGCCATTAATGCCGTTATCCGGCAGCCCGGCAGCCGAAACCAGGCTGTGAATATCGCCCTTGTCCACATCCAGCCTGCCCCGGATGCGCTTATTGCTTATATTTACATTACCATTGAATCTATAGAGGCCATTATTCTGACGGCAGGACATATCCTTGAAGAACACAAAGCCGTCACTGTACTGGACAATGCCCCCTACATCCGTTACTGCCTGCCCGTTGACAGACAAATCCCGGGCAGACAGCCTGCCCTCGAACAACGGGCTGCCGACAGTGCCGGTCAGCCTGCCGCTGAACTGGGCCCTTCCCTGCAAAGGCATAGGCAGCTGCTTGTTATAGCGGCTCAGGTCAATCTCGTGTACCTTTGCCAGCAAATCCAGCCTGGACTCCGGGTCAATGGTGCCATTGAAATCCACATCCAGCCACGGGGTAAACACATGAAAATCCTGCAAGGTAACGGTTCCATCCTTGACAAAATAGTCGCCATCCATGCCGTTAATGAAAATGCCATTGTAGCTGCCCTGATAAAAATGCACATAGCCGGTAATATCAGGATTTTTCAGGGAGCCGGTAATCGTGATGACATTGTCCACATTACCGGTCAGCGGCTGCTCAGGGTCTATGGCCTGCATGATATCCTCCATGCGGGCACTGACAGTATCAACACGCATATTAATCCCCTTGTCCCCCAGGAAGCCCATGACGCCCTTGGCGTACCACTTGGTCTTCTCACCCTGCTCCATGACAAAATCATTAATCTTCACGCCCCGGAGGCTTCCTCCTGCCGAGCCGTGCAGCCTGTCAAAAGGCTGGTGGTAAATACTGCCGTCACGGGCAGCATACTCGGCACGGACAACCGGATTGCTGATATCACCTGCCAGGGTGCCCTTTATATCCAGAAAACCTGAGATTGGCGCCTTCGGCACCAGATTGCTCAGCAGGGACAAATCAACATTGGAGCCATAAAAGGCAAAATCCACCCTCTGCCCCAGAACAAGGCTCCCCTCCACGCCTAAGCTGCCATTACCCGGCAGCCTGCAGCTGAGGTAATCCACTGTAACTTTATCCCCCTGCTTGGCCACGGAACCTGCCAGGTCGCTGACCACCAGCCCCTGATAGCTGAGGCTGCTGTCCCTGAGGCTGCCAAACAGCCTGATGCCGCCCAGATCGTTGGCGTTCCCGGCAAAGGAAATATCGCCTGAAATGCTGCCTGACAAGGAGGCAAGATCCGCCATGCCGCCGGTATGGCCGGCATTATCCGCCAGGGCTGCCAGCTCACCTGCTGATACCCCAGCAAGCCCGGCACTGCCGGTAAAATCATAGGTTTTGGCATGAAAGCTGCCGGCCAGGGAAACCGCACCCCCTGCCAGATGGGCCTCAGCCTTATTGATCACCACCAGGCTGTCCCCATAGGAAACACTGGCCGACAAATCCTGGAAAGCCACCTGCTGCAGGCTGCCAGAGGCCACCTGGATATCAGCATCCACCCGGGGAGCAGCTGCCTCCCCTGTAATGCGGGCCGTAAACTTCATGGCGCCCTCATAAGGAATATCCCTGAATATAGCATGGGGGTCAAAACTTTCAGAGGATGCCGTCAAATCCAGCAAGGGCCTGCCGTCATTCATGCTAATCCTGCCGTGGACGGCAGCCTGCTGCCCCTGGGTTTCCGCACTGGCAAACACCAGGGATTCTCTTTCATTGAAGGTAACGAGGGCTTTTGCCTTTTCCACCTTGTTTTCCCCCAGCAAAACGAAGCTGCCATCAGCCAGCTCCGCCTGGCCGTTATAATAAAGCTGTGTGCCCACCCGTTCTCCGGCAAGCTGCAAGCTTTCCAGCCTGCCGGAAATATCCTCCAGCACATCCTCAGGAATGGTGCCTGCCGGAAGATACGGCACATAATTCGCCAGCTCTGCATCCTGCAAGGACAGCTGAAAGGTCTGCCTTGCCCCGTCAGCAGTATCAATAGTGGCAGAAAGCTGCGCCGAAGCCCCATTGTTCTCGCAGGAAGCCTTCAGGCTGACTGCTGGGTAGCTTGCCAGGTCAGCATAACCGTTTACATGCTCCAGCACAATATCCTGATTGTTGTACCGGCTGCGGAGTGTTGAATCCGATACATTTATCTTTGCCGTAAACCTTGTATCGCTCTTTTCCTCACTGATGAGATCCGCAAAGTTCCAGGTGCCATCCTCCCGCTGCACAAGCGTCACATCGGCACGATTTATATCGATGGAACTTATGCCCTCAGAGGGTGATTTCTTCAGCATAGCCAGAGGGCTCAGCCTGATAACCGCCTCATCCGCATGGGCAAGAAGCTGCTGCCGCTTGTCATATACATCTATATCCGCCACCTGCAGCTCCCGCCAGGACTTTATCTCAACGCTTCCGAGGCTGATGCGGGTATCCAATGCCTCTGCCGCCATAGCACCTGCCTGCTCCGCCGCCATAGACATAAAGGACTGAGATGACACCAGCCCCCACAGGCACACAAAAATGAGGCAAAGAACGCCAACCGCTCCGCCTGCCAGCTTCCAAACTTTATGTGTCATCCCCTCATCGCCTCCACAGATCACATTTTATATCATTATATCACAAATATAATTATCGTTTATGAAAAACAGATTAAAAATTCAACGTTGTATAGCATAGCATCCCCTTCCTGCCCGATATAAATCAAGGCCATCCAGATAACAACATCTGAATGGCCCCATGCTCTACGTATTTTTCAGGAAAAGCCCCGGGTGCTTCACCAGCCAGTTGGTTATGCCAATCAGCATATCCCGCTCAGCTTCATACTGCATATCACCAGAATTCATATCAGTATTTTCCGTGGATTCTCCCAGCTGCTGGTATATATTGTCATTGTAATACCCTATGCAGGTGCTATCCATCCAGCTATACGGCGTCACCACATGCTCTATATTGTCAAACAGGGAGCCCTTGAGGCTGTAATATTCAAAGCCTTTTGGCGCTATCAGCTCAATCAGCGTAGGCAAAATATTCATGTGTTCTCCCAAAATGGTGTCACCAAACATGCCGCCATGCAAATCAGGGTGGTGCATGGAAAAGGATGTCAAAATACGCTCCCGCAATAACGAGTCACTACGCGGCAAAATACCTTTATCAAATGGTGCCACTGCCGAAGCATGATCACCTGTCAGGACAAATAAGCTGTCCGGATATGCCTCCCGCATATCGTGAACAAAATCCGCTACAGCCCGGTCGGCATACAGGATTCCGGTAAACCGCCTCATATCCATATCGCCGGTTTTGAGGCTGCCCAAAGGCAGCTGCACGGCATCCTGCTCATGGATGCCATAATCCTCATAAGGAATATTGTATGGCCCATGATTGGACGTTGTGTATATGAAATGAAGCTCCGGCATATCTGCAGCCTCCGCCTTGATCTTTTCTGACAGCTGCTGCAAAAAAATATGGTCGTACACACCAAGCCAGGTCTGTGGCGAACCGGCCGGGCAAAACTCCGGGCCTCCGGCGCACACATCAAACCCCACTGCCGGCAGGAAATGCACCAGGCTGCCCCAGTTCAGGCCCCCTCCATACCAGAAATGGGTCTTGTAGCCAAGCTTTTTCAGCTGCCCGGCAAAATTCGTGGGAATACCCGCCAGATTGCAATTCCAGATATCCACATTTTCGTTCAGCTCTATATCGCAATCATAGATACCCAGCAAAAAACTGCTCAGGGATGTCTGGGATATCATGCCGCCGGGCTGAAAATTATCCAGCACCACAGCATGATTTTCCCCGCGCAATTTTTTTGTGTATTTCGCCACATTCAGCATATCATAGGACTTATCATATAACAGCTGACAATGGCTTTCCTCCAAAATGACAAATATATGGCCAGGCTTCTTTATTCTTTCCCCCTCCGCCTTGCGCCTGCAAAGTGCCAATGGATTTTCCCCTGCACTTCCCGTAAAATCAGGGAAAAATGCCTTTATATCCCCCAGGATCTCCGGCTCATCCTTCTGCATGCACGGCGGCAGAGGATTGCGCCAAAGTATTTTTAGCGCTACCAAATCATCAACTGTTGCCTTGCCCAAAAACACATCATTTTTGACCTCCGGCGGAACCTCATCCCACTCAGGCTTCAATCTATGGCGAAAAGTGCCGCCAAAATTAAACCAATAATACAAGGCTATGGAAAACAGAAAAATAAAAACATTAAAGCTATATTGCACTATGGTGTTTTCAAAGGACAAAAAGGGAAGCAAGGGGATTTCCTGTATACCAAGGCCAAGACATATACTAAAAAATATATAAGGCACAAAACTAAATAAAATTAACACACCATGATTTTGGTTGAAAAAAATATCCAGCAAATTCTTTTTATCCGCATTTTTCCCCAGCCAGATATTTCTGTTGTAAATATCATGAAAGTGATAAAAAAATAGCATTTTACCAATAAACGCTATATAAATAATCAGCATGTACAAGCTGAACCACAGCAATCTGACTGCCGGCCCCGCCTCATACCAGGCAGAGAAAAACACCCCCGGCAAAGTAGCTGCTATCAGGCTGAGCAGATAATAGCGGGAATTTATATCCATCCCCCACCAAAAGCCATAAGAAAAACATTTTTTCAGCGTTCCCCTGTCCCACTCGCCCAACCTGCGTGGCCCATTTATATATATAAACAAAAACCTAAACACAGCACATATAATCGGTGGCACTATTGCCAACCTCAAATCTTGCTGCCACCCATACCAAAATGCTTCCATCCCAGACATATTCATTCACCTCAACCGCCCATTTTATCTATCTCTGATGCGCTAGTCTAGAGTAAGGCTCCACCCAGACAATAGCATCTGAATGACCTGCTGCTCACAACACTGCCGCTTGCTTGCCGATTGCCATGACCTGCTCAGCTGTCATCTTGACAATTCTAGCAACCGTCTCTATATTCATGCCATCATGCAGCATATGTGTTATAATTTCCTCGCGAATTTCCGCAAGTCCTTGTTTATATCCCTCACGCCAGCCATCCTGAAATATAGTCTTTGCCTCATATTCCAAAATCTTGCCACCCATGATATCTTCAGCTCCTTTCCTGACCATAGCATAAATCCCGGTTGAAGAAAACCAACACTTTATCAAAGCACAGCTGCTTGCCTGCCTATGCTGACAATCTTCTCCATCGTCAAACCAGTTATGGCCACAATCTGCTCCAGGCTAAGCTTGTTTTTTAACATACTGATAATCATAGAATTCTCTTTTTCCTCGCGTCCCACGCGCTGGCCATTCTGATAAATAGTCTTTGCCTCATATTCCAAAATCTTGCCACCCATAATATCTTCAGCTCCTCGTATTCCAAAATCTTGCCACCCATGATATCTTCAGCTCCTTTCCTGACCATAGCATAATTTCTAGCTAAATGAACATTTATCATATTGCTAAATTCCAAAATGGAGTTTCGTGTCAATTCATCAAGGTCTCCCAATATTAGAAGCACAATGTTTGCATCTTCATCATTCAATAACACTATATACATTTACAGCACTTTACAACTTTTGGAAAAAATAAAAATCGCGTAACCCAATCCTGATATATAATGAGTTTATGGCGTGTTGATTAATGTATAACAGATGAATAGTCATTTTTTTGCACCAGCACTATGCTGGTGCGCTTTACAAGAAGTGCTGTCTATGCTGATATCTTGCAGGTCGGCCTCAATTCTGAGTTCATGGAATATTTTCTCGAAAATTCCATGCTTCTGCCATTTTGCAAAGCATTTGTAGACTGTATTCCATTTGCCATAACGCTCAGGA